>DATLHN010000055.1:0-4127 GCA_035539875.1 Armatimonadaceae bacterium | reverse complement strand
GTCGCCACCCCCATGCACCTGCACGCCTCCCAGGCCATTGCCGCGCTCGACGCCGGGAAACACACGCTGAGCGAGGTTACCGCCTGCGTCTCCCTGGAGGAGTGCTGGCGGCTTCTCGACGCCGCGCAGTCAGCGAGCCAGCGCGGCGTCGTCTACGCCATGGCCGAGAACTACTGCTACCTCAGGGACAACGTCCTCGTCCGCGAGATGGCGCGCAAGGGCCTTTTCGGCGACCTCTACTTCGGCGAGGGCGAGTACCTCCACGAAGTCCGAAACCTGCACCACACGCCGGACGGCGGGCGGACCTGGCGCTACTACTGGCAGGTCGGCCAGAACGGCAGCACCTACCCCACCCACAGTCTCGGCCCCGTCATGCAGTGGTTCAAGTCCGTAGACCCCGCCGAGCGCGTCGCCAGCGTCGTCTGCCTCGGCACCGGCCGCCACACCGACCCCGAGCACCCCCACGACGATACCACCCTGCTCCTCTGCCGCCTCGCCAGCGGCAAGCTCGTCAAGGTACGCCTCGACATGATGAGTAATAGGCCCCACCAGATGGCGTATTACAGTCTCCAGGGCACCCGCGGCGTCTACGAAGCCGCCCGCGTCCCCGGCCAGCCCGGCTACGTCTGGATCGGCGAGAGCCGCGACGGCGACCACCGCGAGTGGCGTCCCCTCTCCGACTTCGCCGAGCACCTTCCCGACGACTGGAAGAACCCGCCCCCCGAAGCCCTCGCCGCGGGCCACGGCGGCGGCGACTACTTCGTCGCCCGCGACTTCATCCGCGCCGCCCGCGGCGAAGCCCCGCCCGCCACCGACGTCTACGACGCCCTCGAATGGACCGCCGCGGGTCTCTGCTCCCAGGTCAGCATCGAAAACAACGGCGTCCCCATCGCCGTTCCGGACTTCCGCGACCCCGCCGCCCGCCCCGTCTGGCTCGGCCTACCCGCCCCGGAGGTCGCGTAGCCTGCGCGGGCTTCGGGGCGGGCGCCGCTACTGCTCTGCGAGGACGATTATGCGGTCCCTCTCCTCGAAGCGCAGTGCTTCCGACTTAGGCGGGTTGAGCTTGACCCCGTAGAACTTCGCGGCGTCGTACGCGTCCGCCTGCCGCCGGTAGCCGACCGCGACCTCGCCGCGCCGCTTCGCCGACTCCACGACCGTGTAGAACGTGACCGGCTCCCCCGGTGCCACGTAGTCCGGAGCGCGCTTGAAGTGGAGTTCCGCCCCCTCCGGGTCGAAGATGTCGCGAAAGACCGCCGCGACCTCCGGGTTCTCCGAGATCTGGAGCAGGAGCAGGCTGATCAGCCGGTCGCTGATGATGAAGTCGTCCGCCCGCGCCACCTCCGCCAACTCCCGCTTGCGCGCGTCGAGGATTTCGCTGACGATCGAAAAGGGGTAGTCGTCCCGGCTGGCGATGGTCCGCAGGTGCAGCAGCGTGATCAGGGTGCGCGCGTCGGCGTGCTGCGTGTCCAGCGCGTCCGAGTAGCTCAGCACGATCACGTGGTCGTACGACGAGACGTCCAACTCCTCCAGCAGGCGACGGCTCGTCGTGTCCCCCTGGCGGAAAGTAGAGCACAGCGTCTTCCAGTGTCCCTGTCGCGCGGCCAGCCGCGCGCCCGCCTCCGGGGTGTCCGCTACGACCGTCACCAGCGAGCCGGGACTGACGTAGTGGTCCAGCTGGTCAATGATGGTCAGGGCGTGGCGGTTCCATCCCAGGATCAGCGTCCGGTCCGGCGCGGGAGTGGCGGGGGCCGCGCGGCGAATCGCGCCGTCCTCGATGGGAACCGTGGGGAGGCCGGAGAGACGGATGGCGTTGCCGTCGCGGGCGATGGCGATGACCCGGTCGCCCTCCCGGAAGACGGTGTCCACCGGCGGAGCGAGCCGGATGCGGCCGTCCCGGAAGCCGATGCCCATCAGGGCCGAATCCTCGAAGGCCAGCAAAGCCTCGCCGAACGTCCTGCCGACGAGCCCGGCCTCCTCGTGGAAGTAGATCTCGTCGCCGTCGAAGCCCAGCAGTTCCGAGAAGGCGATGGACAGCCCGGACTCACGGCAGGTCTGCGCGGCGATGCGCGCGATCAGGTCGTCCGAGGACAGAAGTTCCACCTCGTCGCGGCCCACCAGACGCGCCGCCTCCAGGTTAACCGGGTCGTGGATGGCCGCCGCGATGTGAAACGCCTCCTTGCGCCGGTGCGAGTCGTGGGTCAGGGCAAGGATCGAATTTATCACCTGCGTGTCCGGGTCCTTCGGGTCGGACGCGAGAACGATGATCGAGCGCGCCGTGTCCGGGTTGACGATCTTAAGGTCGGCGGGATCGATGGGATTGCCGGTACGGCAGACGACCCGGGTCCGGCCGGTGTTGCCGACCTTCGCGCGGATCTCCTCCTCCATCTTGACCTTGTCCTTTTCAGCCAAGATGGCGACGCAGTGGCGGGGAAGGTGGGCGTGCGCGATGGCGAGTTCCGAGAGGATCGTGAAGACGCGGGGCGACCACCCCAGGATCAGGGTGTGCCCCTCCTCGGCGACCACGGAACGGCCGCGGCGCAGGTCCTCCAGCCGGGACTTCAGGCTGGTGGTGACAACGCCGATAGTGGTGCTGATCAGGATGACGCCGCCGAAGGTGAGGACCAGCATCGCCACCAGAAACGGCCACTCCCCCTGGTCGCGGCTGATGCTGCTGGTGCTCAGGGTGTGCATCAGGCCGTTCCACGCCATCGCGCCCAGGCCGCGCTTTTCCGGGTCGATGCCGGTGGCGACCACCAGCAGGCTGACCAGGCCGATCAGGAGCAGCGAGGCGACGAAGAGCCAGCCGAAAAGCCCGGTAATGCCGGACATCGTGTTGTCGAACCAGTAGTGTAATCGATTGCGAATCGTGAGCTGCGGCATGCGTTGCGGCCCTTCCGGGGCGAGCGAGGACTCCCCGGCGGACAGCAGAGGGGTCGGCCCTCTGCTGTCCGCCGGGGAGTAACGGGGGACACTTGGAGGGAGAAGGCGTCAGGCGACGCCGTTTCCCGCCGCCGAAGCCTGCCGCTGCTTTCGCGAAGCCCGCGACGCGCGGGGAACGGGGCTTACCTCCTCGGCCGGGCCGTCCGGGGCCGCCTCCGGAGAGTCCGGCGCGGCGGCCGTCTCGCCCGCCGGGGGCCGCTCGTCGCTGACGGTTCCGGGCGGCGCCGTGGCCGCCGCGCCTGCCCGGTGAGGCGTGGAAACGCGGATCGCCGCGGGGCGCTCCGCCTTGAGCAGCGCGTCCGTCAGCCACCGCAGCGCCAGAAGGTTCGCCTCCTCCCGGCTGGCCGCACGCACGCGCAGAGGCAGTTCGAAAATGACGTCGTGGCGCGACGGAGACGGCCCGGCTTTTGCGCCCGCCGCCTTCTTCGGCTTGACCTCTTTTTTCGACTTGACCGCGACGTCCTTACCTTTACCCTTGATGTTCATCCGTATTCCGACCTTATCCGTCCGTTAACCTGAACCTCATGCGGGATGTTCACGCGCGCGCTCGCAGGCACGCAGTCGTATGCCCGCCGCTCAGCGGCGCGCGTAGGCGTGACCCGTTTCCCCCTCCCGCCTTTCAGCGGCAGGGAGTTGTTGTCGTGGCGCTGTCAGGTGACGGGAGGTGCGCGGGGCGGGAAAGGAGTCGCTATGCGGGGACGGCACGCGGTCCGCGCGGCGGTGTTGGGAAGAAGGCAGAAGTATTCCAGTCGCGGCAGTTCGCCGATACCGGTCGGAGAATGCAGGACGAGGTCCGTGAAGACTTTGTGGGCAGGGCTGGAAAGGGAGTGCCGGGTTCCGTGGCCGATACGGCCCAGCCGCGGCAGCGAAGACCGGGTATCGATTCGAGACGGTTTTTCCAGCCGACGGGCGCTGCTCCTGCTGCTGCGCGAGTGCACCGGCCCGCACGAGAGGGACGAACGCATCCCGTCCCGCGCCCAGGCCGTCGAGTCTGCGCTCAACCCTATCAACAGCAGAAGCGCATACAGCCAGAACCTCACCCTCATGTCATGCCATTATACCTGTCTGAACGCATCCCAGACGTTTTCTTTGGCCCAACCGAAACCACGGCAAAACGCGCGCCGGGGACGAGGCGCCCCGCATTGACGCCGCCCCGCCCCGTGCGCTACAATGGCGACCGTGAAGGA
>DATLHN010000054.1:0-1501 GCA_035539875.1 Armatimonadaceae bacterium | reverse complement strand
CGGTCTGCTTGCCGAACGGCACGACGACGCACGCCCCGGGCGCGAGGCCGTCCTGGAGGCTTTCGGGGACGCGGTAGGTGAACGGCTGGCGCAGGCCGGGCGCGTCCACCTCCACCACGACGGCGGCGTACATGCGGCGTGCGATCAGGCGGTGACGACCGCCGCCTCCCGCGCCTGGGACAGGCCGTTCTCGATCCGCGAATCGGCGACGTGCCAGGGATAGCGTTGGCGCGACGAGGCCGCGCCGGTCTCGCCGTCGCGATTCAGCGCGATGACCAGGCAGTTGAGGTCCGAGGCGTTCGCCCTCTTCGAGCGCAGGTAGCGCATCCCCTCCGCGCAGGCCTCGTCCGGGGTCAGGCCGCGCTCCATGAGCAGGACGACGCGGTAGGCGAGGCAGACCTGCATCATCTGCTCGCCCATCCCGAGGCAGGTCGCCGCGCCGACCGCGTTGTCTACGTATAGGCCGGAGCCGATGATGGGGGAATCACCGACGCGGCCCGGAATCTTGAAGTCGAGGCCCGAAGTGGAGCAGCCGACGGCGATGTGGCCCGCGTCGTCCATCGCGATGCAGCCGACCGTGTCGTGCCCGGTCGCCTCGGGCTTGCTTTCGCCGCTACGGTAGCGCGCGTACGCGTCGCGCGCGGCGTCGGTCAGCAGCTCGTCGTTCGGCTGGACGGGAAAGCCGTGCTTCGTGGCGAAGTCGCGCGCGCCCTGGCCCACGAGGAAGACGTGCGGCGTCTCCTCCATGACCTTGCGCGCGACCGCGATGGGGTGGACGTATCCCGTCAGCGCGGCGACCGCGCCCGCCCGGTGCGTCGGCCCGTCCATGATCGCGGCGTCGAGCGACATTACGCCGTTCGCGTCGGGCCTGCCGCCACGGCCGATATCATCGCAGGTCGGATCGACCTCGGCGGCCATGAGGCCCGCCTGTACGGCGTCGATGGGCGAACTGCCGGACGCGAGCACGGTGTACGCCGCCGGGGTGCAGACGCGCGCCGACGGGCCGGTGGAAAGGGTTATCATAGGGTGTCTTAGATTGTACCGTCAGTTCGCAAGGGGAAACTCGCGGACGACGCTTTTGCCCGCGTCGAGGCCGCCGGGTAGCTCCACGCTCGTGCGCGTCCCGCCGACGGTCACTCCCACCGTAGCCGCCTCGTTCGCGGGATTGGAGACCGCGACGCGCAACTTGTCGCCGTCACGCCGGAGCAGGAGCAGGCACGGGCGATCAACCGAAATGGTGATGCTGCCCGCGGTGACCCTGCCGGGGGCGTGGAAGGCGGCCTGCGCCATCTTCAGGTCTTTGTGCCAGACCGCCTGCAGCTTGGGCGTGTTCGCCACGATCTCCACGGGCAGATTCGAAGCGGCGGACGCCGCCTGCGCCGCGTCGTCGGCGGGCGCGACGACGTAGGCGTACGTCCCGTTCTGCGGGTTCGCGCCGTGGTCGATCCAGAGGCTGAACACGTCCTTCGTGATCGGGTCCGGCGACCCGGGGCCGACGTCG
>DATLHN010000053.1:0-2883 GCA_035539875.1 Armatimonadaceae bacterium | reverse complement strand
CGTCGCGCCACGCCTGCCCGCTCTTCTGAACCATACGCTTCCTTGCTTCCCACTTACCGTAAATGCCGCCGCGCGAAACCGGCCGATCAGCCCGCCGAGAACAAGCGCGCGACACCGGCCGCGGCGAGCGCCCCGGCGACGGTCGCCAGCGCGTTCACGGCGTCATTGTTCATCCAGGGAAGGCCCCGAGCCCGCTGCGTCTCAGCCCCCTCGCAGTGGGACCGACGCTCGGTGAGCTTTCCGCAGGCGCGGCACCGGTATTGAACCTGCACGGTCGCGCCGAGCAAGGAGTCGAGGAGGGAGCCCGTCAGACCGGCGAGGGTGACGGCAACAAGGACGGTCCCGGCGCGCAATTCGGGCCACAACAGTGCGGCGGCGGCGACCACCGCCGCGCCCGTGAGGGCGGCGAGCGTCCCGGGCAGCGAGACCGCCCCCGACGACCCTGTCGGGGCGGGCCGGAGCGTGGTGATCATGCGGGGAGCGCCCTTCGCCAGCGATCCGATCTCGGTCGCCCACGTGTCGGCGTTCGCCGCCGCCAGCGCGCCCAGCATCGCGATCAGGAACGGCGACGGGTCGGCCGACGACGCCCCCGCCAGCGCGGCGCAGAGGGCGGCGACGCCGCCGTTCGCCAGCACCTGCATCGCGTCCCGCTGCCCGCCCTTCTCGTAGCCGAGCGCCTCTTTGCGCCGCCTCCCGAGCCGCGAAAGCGCCGTGGAGGAGACGAAGAACGCGAGCAGGGCTGCCGCGCCGGGCCATCCGGCGAACCCGCAGTGCGCGAAGCCGACGGCCGCCGCCGCCGCCGCGCCGGACGCGGTGAGCGCGCCGACCTTCCAGGCGGCCCCGGCCACCCCCAGCGCGAGGAGCGCGGCCAGGCCGGTCTGCGCCGGGTCCGGCGGCTTCACCGGCGCGACACCCAGCGGGAGGAGCGGACGTACCAGCGCCAGGGCGAGTCCGCGCCCTTGGTGATGCCGATGCGCGTCGCCGTCACGACCTCGGACTCGGGAACGAGTTCCCCCGCCGCCAGGAACAGAGCGCCCCGCGCGTCGGTCAGGTCGGTCCCGTTGAACGTGCGGTCGATGCCGAGGGCGCGGGTCAGGCGGCCCGGTCCCGCGCCGATGCGCTTGTCGGCCTGCGCGACAGCCTCGCTCTCCGGCTCCGCGCCGAAGTAGTTGCGCCACATCCGGACGGCTCCCCGCACCGGCTCGATCGCGCGGATCAGGACCGCCTCCGGAACGCCCTCGTCGCTGGTGACCGCGTTCAGGCAGTAGTGGATGCCGTAGTTGATGTGGACGTAGGCCCTGCCGGGCGGGCCGAACATCGCGCCGTTCGCCCGCGTCTGGCCGCGGAACGCGTGGCAGGCGGGGTCGCCCACCGTATACGCCTCGGTCTCCACGATGCGCCCGACGGCGACCTCGCCGTCCTCGAAGCGGCGGACGACGAGATGCCCGAGCAGCGCGGGCGCGGCTTCCAGCGTCGGCGCTCGGAACCACTCGCGCGGGAGCGGCGTGTACGCCCCCGTCCCGCCCGCGTTCACAGTCGCTCGCCCACTGGGACCCGCGCCTCAGGCCCGAGAGTCGCCAGTAGGTTCCGCTCGATGTTCTGGCAGATCGACTCCAGGGGCAGGTCGTTGTCGTCCACGCCGAACGGGTCCTCGATCTCGACCCCGATCTCCTCGATGCCGAAGAAGATGTACGAGACGAGCAGCACGTCGAGCACCGTATACCAGCCGAACGGGTCCAGCAGCGCGAACGGCAGGGTAATGCAGTAGATCAGGAGCGCGCGGCGCAGGTGGACGACGTACGCGAAGGGGAGCGGCGTGCGGTGGATGCGCTCGCAGACGCCGAGGTAGCCGATGAGGAGCTGGACGTTGTTGTCGAGCGTCGCCGCCAGGTAATCGGAGAGGTGCCCCTGTTCGCGCGCGGCGTTGATCGATTGGCTAATCTGCGTGGCCGCCGCCAGCGGGACGTGCTGCGCGTCCCGCACGGAGAGCACCTCGTCCTCCGGGAGCAGTTCGGCCTGTGGGCCAATGCCGCGATCGTTGCGCAGGCAGTGCATCGTCGCGTACGAAAACACGACGGTCCACCGAACGATCCGCTCGCGCAGATCGGGCCGGTCGGCAAGGTAGGCCGCGCTGAAACGGGCCACGTTGCGCGACTCGTTGACGATGCCGCCCCACGCCTTACGCCCCTCCCAGAAGCGGTCGTAGGAGGCGTTCGTGCGGAAGACGAGCAGCAGGCCGAGCGCGACGCCGACCAGCGAGTGCAGCGTGGAGGGGACCGCGACCGGGAAGACGTACAGGTGAACGGCGACGACCAGTGCCGACCAACCGACCACCAGCAGGAGCCGCCCGATGATCTCCTTCAGCATCGACCCCTTGACGTCGAAGAGGTGGTCCGTCCATTTGTGCGCGTCGTACTCGATCATGCCGCCTTAATTTACCGCAGTTCAAGGGCGAAGTGGTGGCTCGTGATCCGGAAGCCCTTGTTCAGGTAGAGCCGGTGGGCATCGAAGCGCTGGTGCCCGCTGTCCAGGTGGACGGCGTCGCAGCCCGCCGCCCGCGCCCGCGCGACCAGTTCGTCCAGCAGCATCCCGGCGTACCCCCGCCCGCGCACGGACGGCAGGGTGACGAGGTCGTCGATATACAGCACGCGCCCCCATGCCAGGAATTCCGCGAACCGGTACCCGGCGAAGCTGACCACCTCGTCGCCGTCGACGGCGCACAGCATCCGGTATCCCTGCTCCTTCTGGCGTCCGACGCGCGCGACGAACTCGTCTTCGTCGAGGTGCGGGCGCAGCGCGAGTACCGCCGGGAAGCACCGGCGCACCTCCTCGTCAGTCTGCGGCTCCCTCAGAGTGGAGTTATCGGCCATCTTTGAGGGTCCG
>DATLHN010000052.1:0-4775 GCA_035539875.1 Armatimonadaceae bacterium | reverse complement strand
GGCGTCGAGTTCGGCGTTGACCAGGTCTTCCAGTTCGGCACGTTCTTCCGGGGTGAGCGAGCCGCGCCTGCCGCGAAGTTCCTCCATCCGGGCGTGCTGCGCGGCGCTGAAGAACTGGTCGGGAACCCGTTTCTGGATCAGTACGAGGCTGCCCGTCTCCGCGGCGTCCATCTGTGCGGCGAGCGCGTCCAGAGCCTCGCCCATCGTCCGGCCGGTGGAGTAGCGGTTGCCGGAGGTCGCGCGGTAGCCCGTCTCGTCGGGGTCGGCGACGATGGCAATGGTGTTCATAGGGAATCCCTCTGCCTCCTATTTTACGACGGCGGAACGGGAAATCCCACGTTCCAGGACATCCCGCGTTTCATCCGGCGCGGCCCTTGCGGCGGGTCGCGTCGGCGGCGGCGGTGAGGGCAGCGTGGGATTCGATGGCGCGGGCCAGGGCGTGGGCGTGGCGGGTCCGCCGGGCGGCGGGGTCGTCGTTCGTGAAGGCGGGGGTGGCCGCGGAGGTAGGCTCGTCCTTGGCGACGATCTCCTCCCAGACGCGCTTGTGCGACGCGGCGAGGTCGACCGGGGTGTGGCCGGTGGCGTCCAGTCGCAGCGGGTCGGCCCCGGCGGCGAGGAGCGCGGCGAGGCACTCGACGGCCCCGTTGTTCGCGGCGATGTGCAGCGGGGTCTGCCCGTAGCTGTCCACCGGATCGATGTCCGCGCCGAGTTCGAGCAGCGTCCGCAGCGCGGTGACGTTCGCCCAGTCGCCGCCGGTCGCCTTGTGCAGCGGCGTCCGGCCCTCGTCGTCGCGCGCGTTTATAGGCACCCCCGCCGCGACGAGCGACCGGACGATGCGCTCGCAGCGCCGGTTGGTGTCCGCGTCCTCGTACTCTCCCTGCCAGGCGATCGCGTGCAGCGGCGTCTGCCCGCGGTAGCTCGGCGCGGTGGACGCGCCGCGCTCCAGCAGCAGGTCGACCGCCTCGGCCTGGTGGCGGAACGCGGCGCGGTAGAGGCGGGGCCACCCGTGCGCGTCCGTGCGCTCCAGCGGCGCGCCCGCGTCGAGCAGGGTCCGGGCGACGGCGAGGGCGAGGGCGCGCTCGCCCGGGTCGTCGCCCGCGTCCGTCGCCGTCTCCAGCACCTCCTCCAGGACGTCCTGGCGGCCGTCGCGCCGGGCGGCGTCGGGACGCGCCCCGGCGTCGATGAGCGCGTGTACCACCGCGGGGGTCGCGGCGCGGGCCAGGGGCGTGGAGCCGTCGGCGTCGGTCGCGTTCGGGTCCGCGCCCGCGTCGAGCAGCATCCGCACGCACGCCGCGGAGCCGGACTCCGCGGCGGCGAAGAGCGGTATCTGGAAGTAGTACCGTTCTGCCGGGTCGGTTCGCGGCGTGGGGGAGACGCCGCGCGCGAGCAGCAGGGCGACGCGCTCCGGGTCGCCCGCGCTGGCGGCTTCGGCCAGCAGGGAGCGCCCGCTGCCGCCCGTGTCGACGTCGCCCTCGTTCGGGTCCAGTCCCGCGTCGAGCAGCAGGCGCAGGCGCGCGGCGAAGTCGGGGTCGCCGCTGTCGCCGCCGCGCGCTTCGTCCGCTTCGTCGTCGCCCTCCCAGTAGACGCCCGGCCCGGCGGCGTACCAGGCGGCGGTGACGCCCGCGGCCGACGTCGCGCGCGGGTCCGCGCCGTGGGCGAGCAGCCAGCGCAGCGTCTCGGCGCGCGCGCCGCCGCGCTGCTCGGCGGCGGCGGCCATGAGCGGCGTCAGCGCTTTGAAGTACGCGCCGTGGTCCCGCGCGGCGTCCGCGCGCGCGTCGATGTCGGCCCCGGCGGCGACGAGTCGGGCCAGCGCATCGGTGTCGCCGCGGCGGGCGGCGCGGTGCAGGCGCGCGGGGTGGTCCCCGGGCGTTTCGGGCAGGTCGGGCATTTTCCGGTTTCTCCTTGCCTGTTGTACCCGCTCGGGAGCCGCCGAAAGAATCGGGTCGCGATCCGGATGCGCGGGGAAGCGGGCGAGGGGACGATACCGGGTTCGGGCGGGGCGGCGGGGGGAATACAGCAATCGGAGGCGCAGGCGGAACGATGGAGATGCTGACCGTGGAGCGGGTGGCGCTGGCGCAGGGGCTGTTCTACGCGGCGACCGGACTCTGGCCGCTCGTCCACATGCGCTCGTTCCTGTGGGTGACGGGTCCGAAGACGGACCTGTGGCTGGTGAAGACGGTCGGCGTGATCGTCCTGGTAGTCGGCTGCGTCCTGCTGCTCGCGGCGGGGCGCGCCGCGGTGTCGCCCGAGGTCGCGCTGCTCGCCACCGGCTGCGCCGCCGCGCTGGCGGGCGTGGATTTCGTCTACGTGGCGAAGCGCACGATCGGGCCGGTGTACCTGCTCGACGCCGCCGCGGAGGTCGGGCTGATCGCGTGGTGGGCGGCGGCGATCGCGGCGACGGCGGCGGCGCGGTAACGCGGTAGCGCGGGAAGGGGAAGTGCCATGGCGGAACTCATCGCGCCGTCCACCGGACGGGTGGAGGCGCACACGGCGGACGCGGTGAACGAGCGGAACCGGCGCGACACGGAGATGCGCGTACGCGGGTACGCGACGCGCCCGGAGGCGGAGCTGACGCGCCGCCTCCAGGAGCTGGACGCGGAGTGGGACGTCGAGCGCTGCCTCCAGACCGGGGCGTCGATGCTGACCCTGTTCGGGACGGCGATGGGCGCGACGGTGAGCCGGAAGTGGTTCGCCCTGCCGACCGCCGTGATGGGGTTCTTCCTCCAGCACGGGGTACAGGGCTGGTGCCCGCCGATCGAGGTGTTCCGGCGGCTCGGGGTGCGCACGGCGGACGAGATCGCCGAGGAGCGGTACGCCCTCAAGGCCCTTCGGGGCGACTTCGACGACGTCGAACCCGCGGCGGCGACCGCGCCGGGAGGGCAGTAGGCGATGGCGATCTCGACGGCGGCGCGGGTCGCGGCGAACACCGACCCGGAGGTGAACGAGCGGATCCGGCGGCGTACCGAGCAGAGCGTCCTTTACTGCGCGGGCGCGGGGCCGCGGGCGGTCGCGGAGCGGCTGGCCGAGGTCGAGCGGGAGTGGGACGTCGAGCGGGTGATCGAGACGGAGGCCCCCCTGATGGCGCTGAGCGGGATCGCACTCGGCGCGACCGTCCACCGGCGCTTCTTCGCGGTCCCCGGCGTGGTCGCGGCTATGCTGTTCCTGCACGCGGTCCAGGGCTGGTACCCGCTGCTGCCCGTGTTTCGTCGCCTCGGCCTGCGGACCCGCGAGGAGATACACGAGGAGCGGTACGCGCTGAAGGCGCTGCGCGGCGACTTCGCGGAGGCCGCGGCGGCGCGGGGCGCGGACGCGCAGAAGCGCGCGGACGCCGTGCTGCGGGCGGTACGCCGGTGAAACGGGCGGCCGTCGTCGCCGCGCTTCCGGCCGTACTGCTGCTGCTCCCCTGCGCTGCCGCGCGCGCCTGCCCGGTGTGCGACACGGGGACCGGCGAGGCGGTGCGCGCGGGCCTGTTCGACGCCGCGTTCGCGGGGAACCTGGCGGCCGTGCTGCTCCCGTTCCCGGTCCTGCTCGCCCTCGCCGCGCTTACGTACTACGGCCCGCCCGCGCCGCCAAGGCGGCGGCGCGGGCGGGGGAAGAAGAAGGAGCGCCCCGACCCATGACTAATGTCGCTCTCAACGCCGCCACGCAGCGGGCGAACCTGCGCCCGCTCCTCGCCGCCGGTATGCTGCTCGGCATGGGGATGGGCGGGTTCGTGGACGGCATCGTCCTCCACCAGATCCTCCAGACGCACAACATGCTGTCGGCGCGGGTGCCGAAGACCTCGATCCCGAACGTCGAGATCAACATGGTCTGGGACGGCCTCTTCCACGCCTTCGTCTGGCTCCTGACCGCCCTCGGCATCGCGCTACTCTTCAAAGCCGGGCGTCGCCGGTCGGAGGTACCGTGGTCGGGGCGGGCGCTGGTCGGCGCGATGCTCCAGGGCTGGGGCTGGTTCAACCTCGTCGAGGGGGTGATCGACCACCACGTGCTGCACCTGCACCACGTCGTCGAGCGGCTCGGGGTGTCGGCCGCCGATTACGTTTTCCTGGCGTGCGGCGTGCTCCTGGTCGCCGCCGGGCACCTGCTCATCCGCTCCGCACGGCGCGAGGCGGGAATCGCGCTCCCGGGGTAGGGACTTCCCGGCGCGATTACCGCACCAGCACGGCCGCGCCGAGCGGCGGGAGGTCCAGCGACAGGTGCGTCTGGCCGGGCGCGACGGGGTATTTCCGGTTGGACAGGGCGTCGGACAGGGTTCCTTTCGCGCGCTTCCCGGCGCGCAGCGGGGCGGGGAGTGGGACGCGCACGCGGCGCGGCGCGGCCGAGCGGTTGAGGGCGACGACGGCGCAGTCCGCCCCGAGGGTGCGGGAGTAGGCCAGGATGCCCGCGGCGTCGTCGGCCAGCAGCACGGCAGGGTCGCCGCTCTGGAGGGCGGGGCGGGCGCGGCGCAGGGCGATCAGCCGCTTGTAGTGCCGCAGCATCGGGTTGTCCCCCTTCGCGAGGTCCCAGCGCATCCCGCGGCGGTTGTCCGGGTCCATGCCGCCCTCCATGCCCAGCTCCTCGCCGTAGTAGACCGACGGCGCGCCGACCCAGGTGAACTGGACCGTGGCGGCGAGCCGGTGCAGCGCGGCGTCGTTGCCGCAGGCCGTCAGGAAGCGCGGCGTGTCGTGGCTGGAGAGCAGGTTCATCAGGTTGCGCGACACCTGCGGGGCGTAGCCCTCGTGGACCGCCATCAGCCGCTCCAGGAACTGCGTCGGGGTCGTCTTCTTTTCCGCGAA
>DATLHN010000051.1:0-13849 GCA_035539875.1 Armatimonadaceae bacterium | reverse complement strand
TCCCCCCGCCGGAACCGCCCCCCGCGCGCAGCCACGACACGGTGCTAGCCATCGCCTCGCCGGACCCGCGAAAGAACCTGACCGCGCTCTACCGGGCGGTGTCGATCCTCGCCACGACCGGCTGCCCCGTGACCCTGGCCGTGGTTTGCGCCTCGGAATCGCTGGCCGCGCGCACGGAGGCGGAGCTGCGGACGCACGGCATCGGGCGATGCCGCCTGGTCGTCGCCCCCGACGACCGGGCGCTGGCCTGCGAGTACGCGTCCGCCGCCTGTCTCGCCTTCCCCTCGTGGCGCGAGGGATTCGGCGCGCCTCCGCTCGAGGCGATGTCGTCGGGCTGTCCGGTCGCCGCGTCGGACGCCCCCGCGCTCCCCGAAGTCCTGGGCGATGCCGCGCTGTACTTTTCGCCGTACCACCCGGACGCCTGCGCCGACGCCATCCGCCCGATCATCACCGTGCCGGGACTCCGGGACGCGCTCGGGGCGGCGGGGCGGGCACAGGCGGCGCGCTACTCGCCGCGCCGCATGGCGGAGGAGACGGCACGCCTGTGGGGCGAGACGCTCGCCGCCGGATAGCCGTACAATGCAGCCAGTGGCAGCAACCAAGACAACCCTGGTGACCGGCAGCTACCCGCCCGCCGTCTGCGGCGTCGGCGACTATACGACCTGCCTGGCACGCCACCTGGTCCGGGCGGTCGTCTGGACGCGCCGCGCGCCCGGCCTTGCCGCCGACGCCTGCCCGGTCGTGGAAGCGTTCGACGAGGCAGGGGTCCGCGCCCTCTGCGCCCGTATCGCCCGGGAGCGCCCCCGCCTCCTGCACTTGCAGTACGAGGCCGCGCTGTACGCCCCCTCGATTGCCGGGCGGCTTCCCGCCGCGTGCCGCCGCGCGGGCGTGCCACTCGTGACGACATTCCACTCCCTCGACGGCCCGAAAGCGTGGGGGCATTCGCGCCGCCTTGCCCTGCTGCCCCTGCTCCTCGGCAGCGACGCCGTCGTCGTCTGCGCCGGTCGCCCCTTCCGCGCGCTGAGCCGAATCCCGGCGCTCGCGGGGAAGACCCACCTCATCCCGGTCGGCAGTACCGTCCCGGCGACGCCGCGGCGCGGGACGGCGGCGGCGGAAGCGCCCGGCGTGCCGCTCCGGATGGCGTACTTCGGGTTCGTCTGGCCGGGGCGCGGACTGGAGACAGCGGTCCGTGCGCTCGCCGCCGCCCACGCTGCGGCGTCGCCGACCGGGGCGACGCTCACCCTGATAGGGGAAGTGCGCGACCCGGCGCACGCGGCGGAGTTGATACACCTCGCCCGTACGCTCGGGGTCGAGGGTAGGGTCGCCTTCACCGGAAGTCTCTCCGCGCCCGAGGTCTCGCACCACCTGGCGGACGCCGACGTGGCGCTGCTCCCCTACCCGACCGGCGTATCGACGGGGCGGACGACGCTGATGGCCGCGCTGGATCATGGACTGCCCGTGGTCACGACGTCCGCCCCCGGCGGCGGCCTCGACGCGCGCTTCCGGGACGGCGAGAACATGCTCCTCGCCCCGGCGGGGGATGCCGACGCCTTCGCCCGCGAGACCGCGCGCGCCGCGACGGACGCCGGGCTGCGCGCGCGCCTGTCGGCGGGGGCGTCGCGTCTCGCTCGGGAGTTCTCCTGGGAGCGGATCGCGGAGGAGATAGCGCGCGTCTATTACGGGGTCGGGCGCGGCCGATGAGCGTCCTGGTGCTGCCCTCGCACCGCCCTCCGCTGGACCCCGGTCCGCGCGCGGACTTTCTGCTGCTCGCCGAACGGCTCGGGGGGCGCGTCCTCTACCCGGCGCGCATAGGCGCCGCCGGGAGTGCGGAAGCCCGCGTCGGCGCGGACGTGCGGCAGGCCCTCGCCGCCGCCCGAGCCCGCGACACCGCGCTCTACGTCTCGCTCTCCGAGCGCGTGGGCCTCCCGCTCGCGCTGCTGCTGCGTCGGCGGCGCGGCGGAGACCGGGCCGCGCCGCACGTGCTCGTGGCGCACCGGCTGACCTCACGCGCGAAGCGGTTTCTGCACAGCAAGACCGGCGTCTTCGGCGACTTCGCGCGCATCGTCGTCCTCTGCCATTCGCAGGCGCGCGCCGCGATCGAGGAGTACGGCGTGCCGCCGCCGCGCGTCGTCCGCCTCTGGGACGCCGTGGACACCGCCTGGTGGTCCGCCGCCGATTCCCTACCTCGCGCGCCCGCCGCTCCGCCGATCGTCGTCAGCGTGGGACGCGAGGGGCGCGACTTCGTGACACTGCTCGCGGCGCTGCGCACATTGCCGGAAGTCCGCGGCGTCCTGGTGACGGGAAGTCCGTGGTCGCGCGCCGGAAGCGCCGATCTTCCGCCGCTGCCTGCGGGCGTCGAGACCCGCTCCGGCCTCCCCGCGTCCGAGCTGCGCGCGCTCTACGTGCGGGCGTCAGTCGCGGTCGTGCCCCTTCGGCCGGACTGCGCCCACGCCGCGGGCTCGAACGCCCTTCTGGAGGCGATGGCGGCGGGCCTGCCCGTCGTCGCCACGCGCACGCCGGGCCTCGCCGACTACTTATGGGACGGCACGAACTGCCGAGCCGTCTGCGCCGCCGGGTCGCCGGGCGCACTGGCGGACGTGGTCCGCGACACCCTGCGCGACGGGCGGGCGCTCGGCGCACGGGCGGCGGGCCTCGCCCGCGTCGGGTTCTCGCTGGAACGGTACGTGCGCGACCTCGAACGCGTCGCGCGGGAGGCGCTGGCGGAGCGATGACCTGGTCAGAGCGCCAACGCCCGGCAGTCCTCCTACTGGCCCACCTGTTGCCCTGGCCTCTGCACGGCGGCGGGCAGATGAAGTCGTTCCACGCCCTGCGCGCGCTCGCCACCCGGTACGACGTCACGCTGCTGTCGTTCGTGCGCCGCCCGTCCGAGGCGTACGACCTCGGCCCGCTTCCGGACCTGTGCCCGGGAGGAATCCGCACCGTCCCGCTCCCCCGCCACCGGGGCCGGGACGCCTGGCACCTGCTGCGGACGCTCGGCGGTTCGGACTCCGTGGTCATCGCCCGCGACTTCTCACCCGCAATGCACGCCGCCGTGGCCGAAGTGACGGCGCTCCGGCCGTACGCGGTCGTTCACGCCGACCATCTTCCGATGGCACAGTACCTCCCCCCGGGCGGGGCGGCATCGCCGCGCCTGTTGCTGGACGCCCACAACGTCGAGCACCTGCTCTGGCGACGGATGGCACTGGCGGAGGGCGGTTCACACCTTCTGCGCCGGTTCGCCGGGCACGACTGGCCGCGCCTGCGCGCCTTCGAAGCGGACGCCGTCCGTCGCGCGGACCGGACGCTCGCCGTCTCCGACGCCGACGCCGACGCGTTCCGCGCCCTGGTCCCGGAGGCGGCGGACCGGATCGCCGTGACGCCCATCGGCGTCGACACGGACTACTTCCGGCCCGCGCCCGTGGGCCTGGACGCGGAGAGCGAACTGCTGACCTTCGGGACACTCTACTGGCCGCCGAATGTGGAAGGGCTACGATGGTTCTGCGCGGAGGTCCTGCCGCGCCTGCGCGCGGCGAGACCGGACGCGTCGCTTACCGTCGTGGGGGCGAAGCCGAACCGCGAGGCGCGCGAGCTCGCCGCCGTTCCGGGGGTGCGCCTGGTGCCGGACGCGCCCGACGTCCGCCCCTTCGCCGCAGGCGGCCCCGTCTTCGTCGCCCCGCTCCGCTCCGGAGGGGGCGTCCGCGTCAAGATACTCTGCGCGCTGGCTATGGGGATTCCGGTGGTGACCACGACCGTGGGCGCGGAGGGCATCGGCGTCGAGAGCGGCGTCCATCTTCTTATCGCGGACACCGCCGACGCCTTCGCGGAGGCCGTCCTGCGGCTGCGCTCGGACCGCGCGCTCGCAAGTCGGCTCGGCGGGAACGGGCGCGCGTTCGTCGAGCGGCATCACTCCCCGGCCGCGGCGGGAGCGGCACTGCTCGCGGCCTACGACTCCTTGCTCGGAGCCGCCGCCGGGGGTCGGGCGGCGGCATGACCCGCGTACTCTACGTCGCGCCGTACGTCCCGTCGCCGATCCGGACCCGGCCCTGGAACGTGCTCCGGGGACTCGCCCGGCGCGGATACCGCGTCACGGTCGCCGCGCTCGAAGACGGGTACGCGACGGAGGCCGACCGCCGCGAACTTCGCGCGTTCTGCGAATCGGTGCACGTCCTCCCGCACCCCGCGTGGCGGGGTGCGCTCCAGGCAGCGGCCGCGATGCCCTCGAGTCGCATCCCCCTGTCCGTGGCGTTCTGCCGCTCGCGGGCGCTGGCGGCGACGGTGCGGGCGCTGGCGACCACGTCCTCCTTCGACGTCGCGCACGTCGAGCACCTGCGCGCTGCCCCGCTCGTCCGCGAACTCGGCGGCCTGCCCGCCGTCTTCGACGCGGTGGACTGCCTCACCGACCTCTTCCGCCAGCGCCACCGGGAACGGGAAGGCGGCCCGCTGCGTACCTGGATTTCGGGGCTTGAGGCGACCCGCCTGAGCGCGTACGAGCCCGCTGCCTGCCGCGCGTTCGCGCACGTCGCGGTCACGACCGGAGCGGAGGCGGCCTGTCTTCTGTCTCTCGCCCCCGGTCTGGGCGTCGCCGTCGTCCCTAACGGCGTGGACGCGGAGTATTTCCGGCCGCGCGACGACGCCGCGCCGGAGGATTACACGCTGGTCTTTTCGGGGAAACTGAGTTACTTCGCCAACGAGGACGCGGCGCGGTATCTTCTTGAGGAGATACTGCCTCGCCTGCGCGAACGGGTGCCGGAGGCGAGGGTGATTCTCGCGGGCGCGCGTCCGTCGCGGGCGCTGCGCGCGATCGCCGCCCGCGCCGGCGGCGTGCGCGTCACGGGCTACGTGAGCGACCTGCGTCCCGTGCTGTCCTGCGCCTGCGCAGCGGTCTGCCCGGTGCGCGTCGCGGTCGGGGTACAGAATAAAGTGCTGGAGGCGATGGCGATGGGCCTTCCCGTGGTCGCGACACCGCTGGCGGCGCGCGGCGCGCTCGCGGACGCACCGGGGGCGGCCCTGCGGGTAGCAGCGCACGCCGACGGTTTCGCCCGCGCCTGCGCAGAGGTACTTACCGCGCCGGCGGCGGCGCGCGCGGAGGCCGGGGCGGCGGCACGCAGTTTCGTCCGCGCGCGCGCCGGCTGGGAGCGCGCCGTAGAAGGCTTCGCCGACCTGTACGCGTCCGCCATGAGAAGGAAATGATACCGAACCTGACCGCCGACCACGGGGTCGCCCCCCGCAGCGCCGGAAGAACCGGCGCGCGGTACCCGAGCGTCAAGCGACTGATGGACGTCACGCTGGCATTCATCGGCGTCGTGCTACTCGCCCCCGTGTTCGCATTGGTCGCGCTCCTCGTCCGGCTCGACTCGCGCGGTCCCGTGTTCCACCGTCGGCGCGTCGTCGCGCGCCAGTCGCTCGATCTGAATGGCGGCGGCGGCCCGCTTCGGACGTTCGACGCCTTCAAGTTTCGCACGATGGTCGCCGACGCCGACGACATCCTGCTTACCGACGAGGCGTTCCGCCGGGCGTTCGAAGTGAACTACAAACTGGCCGCCGACCCGCGCGTCACGCGCGTCGGTCGGGTGTTGCGGCGCACCTGCTTGGACGAACTGCCGCAACTGCTGAACGTCCTCCGGGGGGAGATGAGTCTGGTAGGTCCGCGCATCGTGACGCCGCCCGAACTGGAGCGGTATGGGGAGCATGCCGGCCTCCTCCTCTCGGTCACGCCGGGCATGACCGGCCTCTGGCAGATCAGCGAGCGGGCGTCCCCCTCGTATCCGGAGCGGGTACGACTCGACCGGGAATACATCGCGCGGCGCTCGCTCCGGCTTGATCTCGCGCTGCTGGCACGGACCGTGCTCTGGCTCTTCTCGCCCCGGCGTTAGAACGCGGGAGTATGATATCTTGAAGTGGCCGCCTGGCGGGCGGCAATACCGCTCCCCGAACACCCGCATGGAAGACACCCTCCGGATGGACAATGCGCCGCCTCCGACTGCCGAAACGGCGAGGCACCCGTCGTGGCCGCTGCCGCCCTGGGCACTGGTTGTCATCGGCGTCCTGTTCGTCGGCCTCTACTTCGATACGTTCGCGAAGTACCTGATCCCCCGCTGGACGATGGACCCGAGCGCGCAGCACGGCTGGCTGGTCATCCCGATCTCCCTGGTCGTCACCTGGATGAAGCGGGACCGCCTGAAGGAGCTTCCCATCCGCCCCAACGCGGCGGGGCTCTACCTGGTCGGGTTCGGCCTCTTCCTGCACCTGTTCGAGAAGGCGGTCGACCTGAACGGCCCGTCGCCGGTCTCGATCCCGGTCGTCATCGCGGGGCTGGTATGGCACTTCCTCGGCACGGCGTTCCTGAAGGAGCTGGCGTTCCCCATCGCCTACCTGCTCTTCTTCTGCCCCATCCCCGGCGGGTTCACGGAGCTGGTCTCGTTCCCGCTGCGGCGTCTCGCGACCGAGGGCTCGAAGTGGCTGGCGAACCTGATGGGCGTTCACGTCTACGGCGCGGGAATGAACATGGAGTTCTTCCAGCCGCGCGGACTGGAGTGGATACGGCTGGAGGTGGCGGACCCCTGCTCGGGCCTCCACTCCCTTATGGCGATCAAGGCGCTGCACGCGATCACCGCCTACCTGACGCGGCTCAAGCTGGGCTGGAAGTGGGTCCTGTTCTTCTGCGCGATCCCGATCGCGCTTGCGGCGAACGTCGTGCGCATCACCGCGATCATCCTGATCGGCGCGTACATCAGCAAGGAGTTCGCGGTCAAGGTTTTCCACGACTACTCGTCGCCGGTACTGTTCATCATCGCGTTCGGCATCCTCATCGGCATCGGAAGGTTCATGGAGTGGGCGACCGGGGCTTTGAAGAGCGAGAAGGAGGCGGCGGCATGAATCGAACCCCCGCTACGGCGGCCCGGCCCGTCGTCGTCATCCTGATGATGGCGGTGGTGCTGGTGTTGAGCGTCGTGCTGACGCGGAAGCCGCCCGCGGACATCGCCGTGGCCGACGTCACCACGCTTCCGCTGGAGGCGGGCGAGTGGCGCGCGCTCGGCGAGATCCCGCTCGACCCGGTGACGATGCAGCAGATACAGGCCGACAGCTACGTCCAGCGGCGCTACGTCGACCCGGCGGGCCGCCCGGTCGACCTGCTTGTCGTATACCGGCGCTACGGACGCCGCGAGTTCGCGCACCGCCCCGAGTTGTGCTTCCCGGCGGCCGGGTACCAGATCGTCTCCAAAGACCAGAGGTCGCTCCCCTACGCCGGGCGCGACGTGCCGGCCGTCCACCTCGTCGCCGACGGCAGCAAGGTGACCCGCACCGACGGGAAGACCGGCGTGCCCGACTCGACGATCACTTACTTCTTCGCGTCCGGCAATCGCACCGAGCACGACTTCCTGCGCCAGCAGATCTGGATGGCCTTCGAGCGCATCATCCCGAACAAGAACGGGTGGACGTTCGTCCGCCTGACCTCCGACCAGATCGACGGCGCGGACGACGCCGCGATGCTGGACGCGCAGCGGGACTTCCTGCGCGCCTTCGCGCCCGCCCTGGAGCGGGTCATCACCACCGACGCGACGCCGTCGACACTCGCCGCCGCCCAGTGAACACCACGGACCACTCCCCGCCGACTCCGCTGAGACTCGCCGTCTTCGTCGGCTCCCACGGCCGCGGCTCCAACCTGATGGCGATACACACAGCCATCGGGGACGGGCGACTCTCCGCCCGCGTCGTCTGCGTGATCGGAACGCGTAGCGACGCCCCCGCGATCGCCCGCGCGAAGGAGTCCGACCTGCCCACCCGCGTCCTCTCCCCGAAGGACCGCAGCGAGGAGGAGTACGGGGATGCCCTCCTGAAGGCGCTGCGCGGCGCGGGGGCGGAGGCCATCGCCCTGGCGGGGTACATGCGGCGCATGCCGTCCGCCGTCGTCGCGGCCTACCGGCACCGCATCATCAACATCCACCCGGCGCTGCTCCCGGCGTTCGGCGGCAAGGGCATGTACGGCGAGCACGTCCACCGGGGCGTGCTGGAGTACGGGGCGAAGGTCTCGGGCTGCACCGTCCACTTCATCGACGAGGAGTACGATACCGGTCCGGTCATCCTCCAGAAGGTCGTCCCGGTGGAAGAGGGCGACACCCCCCAGTCACTCGCCGCGCGCATCCTCCCCCTGGAACACGCCGCCTATGTCGAGGCGCTCCAACTCCTGGCCGAAGGTCGGCTAAGCGTCGAGGGCCGCATCGTCCACGTCGCCCCGCCCCCTACCCCCGGGGTATAGCGGCCACGGCGCGGTCGACGTCCTCCTCGTTCGAGTACGCGTGCGGGGCGAAGCGGACGCTGCCGCAGCGCACGGCGCAGACGACCTTCGCCTCGGTGAGCGCCGCCAGCGTGGCCTCGTTCGACAGCGTCGGGTGGCGGAAGGCGACGATCCCCGACGCGACCGGCTCCGGCGTCACGACGTCCATCCCGCGCCGCGCCAGCGCCGCCCGCGCGTACCCCGCCACTTCCAGCACGCGCCGCTCGACGGCGTCGAAACCGACCGCCTCCAGCAGCGAGACGGACGCGCCGAGGGCGGCGGTCCCCAAGAGGTTCGGGCTCCCCTCCTCGAAACGCTCCGGGGTCTGCTTCAGCCGGTCGAAGTGCAGGTTCTCCCAGTCGATGGGGTCCTCGACCGCGTTCCAGCCGACGTTCGTCGGGACCAGGCCCGGCATCACGCCGGGCCGGACGTAGAGCACCCCGAGACCCGCGGGCGCGAGCAGCCACTTGTGGCAGCCCGCCGCCGCGAAGTCGACCGGCAGCGCGCCCAGGTCGAGCCGCAGCGCGCCCAGCCCCTGGACCACGTCGGCCACCAGGTAGATGCCCCGCTCCCCGCAGAACGCGCCGAGCCGCGCGAGGTCCATCCGCTGCCCGGTCCCCCACTGCACCCAGGAGACCGCCAGGACGCGCGTCGAGGCGTCGGCGCAGGCGTCCATCAGGTCCTCCTCGCGGTAAAGTCCATCCGGGTTCGGTTCGACCAGGCGGACGCCGACGCCGCGGTGCGCCTGCGCCATCCAGGGGTAGACGTTCGCCGGGTACTCCGACCGGCCCACGACGACCGTGTCGCCCGGCTCGAACGGGATCGATTGCGCGACGATCGCGAGGCCGTGCGACGTGTTGCGGACGAATCCGAGCGTGTCCGCGGCGACGTTCGTCATCCGAGCGAACCCCGCCCGGAGCGTCTCCTGCCGCTTCTGGTGGTTCTTATAGGCGGCGAACGGGTCGTCGCTCGTCAGTTCGGCGGTGACCGCGTGGACGGCGTCGGCGACCGGACGCGCGACGGGAGACGTTCCCGCGTGGTTGAGGTGGATGCACTTCCGCGCGCTCGGGAAGAGCGCGCGGAACTCGTCGAAAGTGGTCATGCCCGCATTGTACGCCACGCGGTAAAGCCCTCGCAGGAAAATCGCGAAGAATTCTGGAACGATGGGTACAAAACCCGCATACCAGGCGCAAGGAGATGCGCGGAGAGTGGAACCGGGACGATGGCACGACCGAAGGGGTTCGACGAGGCCGCCGCACTGAGGGCGGCGATGGAAGCATTCCGCGCCAGGGGCTATGAGGCGACCTCGCTCACGGACCTGACGCGGTGCATGGGGATTCAGAAGGCGAGCCTGTACGGCACCTACGGCGACAAGTGGCAGCTCTTCCTGAGCGCACTGCGCCGCTACGAAGAGGTGACTCTGGAAATCATGGAACAAGCACTACAGCAACCCGGACCGGTCCGCGTGGCGATCCGCGACTACCTGAGCGGCGTCGTGGCGGAGTCGCGGTGCGCGGCGGGGGGCGGATGCCTGTTTACCACCGCCACGGTGGAGCTGGCCCCGCGTGACCCCGAGATCGCGGAGCGCAGCCGCCACTACCGGGAGCGCATGACGGGCGTGTACCGGCAGGCGCTGGAGCGGGGAAAGGCGACGGGAGAGGTGGGTTCGGCAGTAGACGCGGAGACGGCGGCGGCGTTCCTGACGACGTTCCAGTATGGCCTCTCGGTCACGCTGAAAACGGAGCCGGACGCGGCCACCGTCGCCAGACTTATCGACGCGGCACTCTCGGTCCTCGACTGAGACGCCCTTTTCGCGGACAATTCTGTACCGTTCGGTACAGAATGAAAGGAATCAGCATCATGAGCAGCAACAAGGCAGGCAATCGCATCGCGCTCGTCACGGGCGCAAACCGCGGCATCGGCCTGGAGACGGCGCGACAGCTCGGGCGGCAGGGGGTCACGGTACTGGTCGGCGCGCGGGACGCCGCGCGGGGCGAGTTGGCCGCCTCCGCCCTGCGCGCAGAGGGCATCGACGCGCGGGCGGTCCCCCTGGACGTGACGGACCCCGAAAGCATTACCGCGGCGGCCCGCACGGTCGAGCAGGACTTCGGGCGGCTCGACATCCTCGTCAACAACGCCGCCGTGCTCCGCGACCAGGGAGTCGCGGCCTCGGAGGCGACGGCGGACGCGTGGCGGGAAACGTTCGAGGCGAACGTCTTCGGGCTGGTCACGACCGCTCAGGCGTTCGTCCCGCTGCTGAAGAAGAGCGACGCCGGGCGCATCGTCAACCTGAGCAGCAGCCTCGGCTCTCTGACCATTGTCAGTGACCCGGCATCGCCCGTCGCGGCGTGGATAGGCTCCGGGGCGGCCTACGGGGCGTCCAAGGCCGCCGTCAACATGTTCACCGCGCACCTGGCGCGCGAGCTGGCGGACACGCCGGTCAAGGTCAACACCATCGACCCCGGCTGGGTGAAGACCGACATGGGCACCGACGCGGCCCTGCTGGAGGTGGAGGAGGGTGCCAGGACCTCCGTCTGGGCGGCCACTCTGCCCGCGGACGGCCCCACCGGCGGCTTCTACCACCTCGGCCGGCAGCAGCCCTGGTAGAAGGAAAGAGAGGTCACCACGCTAACGCGTGGGGGACGCGCCGAGGGGTCGGGTCATGCGGCGGTGGGGAATCCCCGCGTCGTCGAAGACCGGCCCCTCGGCCGCGAAGCCGAGCCGTTCGTAGAACGAGATCACCGGCACCTGCGCGTCGAGTATCGCGACGATAAAGCCGCGGGCGGCCGCCCGCGCCAGCGCATCCCGCATCAGCACGTCGCCGACGCCCCGGCCCCGTTCCGACCGGACGACCGCCACGCGCCCGATCTTGACCGAGCCCTCGCCCTTGTCCACCAGGCGGGCCGTGCCGATCGCCTCGCCGGACTCCCCGTCCACGGCGAGCAGGTGCAGGGCTGTCGCGTCGTATTCGTCGGGCTCCAGTTCGGGCGGCACTTTCTGCTCATCCACGAAGACCGCGAAACGAATCTGCATCGCCGCCGCGCGGTCCGCGTCGGTCTCACAGGCTCGAATGACCACGTCACCGGGACTCATGGGATTTGCAGGTACTTGTGGGTCTGGAGGGAGAGGCGCAGGCGGTCCGGGTGGGACTTGACGGCCTCAATACAGAGGCGCACGGCGTCCGGGTTCAGCGCGTTCGGCTGGACGTAGAGAAGCGGCCCGCCGGGGTGCCCCGCACCCGGGTTCGCGAGCGCGCGCGCTACGTCGGCCTCGGTATCCACCACGTACTTGAACTCGGCGGCGTTCCGGAGGTACCAGGGGTCGAGGAACCCGCCCTCGGTCTCCTTGGGGGAGACGGTGACGTGGTCGATCCCCCACTCCGGGCGCGGGTGCTGCCCGTTCGTCTCCACCTGGAGGCGCAGGCCCGCCGCGTGCAGCGCGTCGCAGAGCCCGCCCACTTCGCGGTACATCGTCGGTTCGCCGCCGGTCAGGCAGACCCAGTCGCAGCCGTGGGAGAGGACTTCGTCCACCACCTCGGCGACGCTCATCTCGCGGCGGACGCGGAAGTCGGTGTCGCAGAACGAGCACGCGAGGGTGCAGCCCGCGACGCGCACGAAGACGGTGGCCTGACCGGCGCGCGCGCCCTCGCCCTGCAGCGAAAAGAAGATCTCGACGATCGGCAGCAGGCCGCGCCGCAGTACGGCGACGGCGTCCCTGGTCGCGGCGCGGGGATCGGGCGTCGCGCCCTGGTACACCTTCAGAGACGTCGGGAGGGTCGCGGCAGACACGCCCCGATTGTATCACGCCCCCGGAGAACTTAGCCGCCTGGCGGACGAGACGATCCCGACGGGGCAGGTGGATTGGGACCGCCGAGCGGAACGGGTTCGCCGCGCTCGCGCGCCTTCGCCTGCTCCAGTTCCCGGTTGAGGAAGCCGAGGATGCGCGCCTTCTCCCCCGGGGGGACATTCGTGCTTGCGTTAACCTGGTCGATCTGCTTCTGGACCTCGGCGACGGTCTTGACCGGCTGTGGCGGCGGCGACGGGACGACCGGAGGCTTCGGGCGCGTCAGGAAGACGACTACGGCCACGCAGATCAGGAGCGCCATCAGAGGCAGCAGCCATCTCAGGGACGAGGATCGCGATTCTTCAGTCATGGTTTTTCACAGGAGACGGCCCACCGACCGGGGGCCGGGCGCCCGGCTCAACAAGGGCCGTGCTATAATTCAGACGGGGCGCGGAGTCCGTCGGTGGGTCGGCACGTCCGAAGTAGCGTCTGTCCTTCCCTCCCGGCCATCCCCGTAGCCGACTCGTCGGAACTACGGGCAACCGCCGCCCCCGCCCTCTTCCAATCACAAAGCCTATCGTACGGGATGAAATGACAATGAGACGTCAGCACAGTGTCGTGATAGCGTTCGCCCTGCTTGGCTGGGCATCCTCTTCCGCCCTGGCACAGCAAGGGTCGCCCCCCGCCCCGCCGGCGGATCTGGGCCAGCGGATCAAGGCCGCACAGGACCGCGCCTTCAAAGAGCAGTACGGTTTTTCGGACAAGCAGATCGCGGAGTATCGCAAGAAGGACGCCGTCATAGTCGCTACGTATGAGAAGAAGACGGAGGCGCTGCGTAAGCAGGTCGCCAAATCCCCGGCGCCGAAGAAACGCGCGCTGTACACGCAGATCCGCGCGTTGGAGAAGCAGAAGGAAAATGAGCGGAACAAGTCCCTGCTCGCGATCGCGAATCCGGCCCAGCGCCCCAGGATCAAGGCCCAGTTCGCGAAACAGGGCGTTATGCTTTAATGACGAACGGGTGGAGGATTAACCTCCACCCGTTCGCTTTATTCGCCGGTACTTCGTCAGCCGACTCTATCGCCAACCGTTGCTCGCCGCTCCCGCCGCAGCGCCATTCTTCGAGGCCTGGTCCCGGTAGGCATTCCCCGCCGCCTGCGAGTCCCTGATGGAACTGGTCACGGCGGTGGAAGCGGCCGGCGGCACTTCCTTGCCCACGACAACCGGGGCATTGGAATTGGCCGTGGTACCGGCGGTGGGCGGCTTGGACGGCTGACAGCCGACGGAGAGGAGGGCAGTGCCCAGCACAAAGCTGGACACTGCCGCCTTAACGGTATAACGGGAGAGCGCTTTCATTAGAAGTGAGTACCTCTCCACTGGGCGCACGGCGCCCAGGAATCGAAGAGCCAGGCCACGTCTTCGTTCTGCCAGTTGTTGCGCATACCGGAGAAGTAGCCGTTGACGCACCAGTTGAACTGGCCCTTGGCCATCGCCTTGACGTGTCCGTCCGCGAACGCGATGTTGCCGACGCCGTTGTGGCGCATGCGCGGCATAGTCTGATACGCCCAGTCGTCGCCCGCGGGCGGCCAGGTGACGTCGCCTTCCCACTTCCAGGTCCCCGAGGTGGGGCCGACGAAGACGGGCGGCCAGACCGCGCCGCCGTGCCACCACCAGTCGTTGATCAGGTTACCCGAGGTGTTCCAGTCATAGACGTAGCCCGTCTCGGCCGCGGCTGCGGTAGACGCGGGGGCGGACAGCTGCGCCAGCGGCACGGGGTCGTATACGATCGTGCCG
>DATLHN010000050.1:0-20922 GCA_035539875.1 Armatimonadaceae bacterium | reverse complement strand
CGGAAAACCGCCGCCCGTCACCGCTTCCAGACGAGCGGGTTGACTCGATCGTCGTCGAGCAGGTCGCCCACCGCGAGCGTCTCGTAGTAGGCGTCCGGGAGGACGTTCTTCTGGCCGTTGAACGTCGCGCCGTCGGGCATGGAGGCGCAGGTCATGGCGCGGCGGGGCCGGTTGGTCATGTTCGCGCCCGCGCCGTGGGCGGTGAGGCCGTTGTGGAAGACGGCGCTCCCCGCCGGGCAGGGACAGGCGACCGGGTCGATGGCGCGCCACTCTGGGTAGTGCCTGAAGAGGTCGGCGAGGTTCTGCCCAATGGAGACGTTCTCGAACCGGGCGGTCTTGTGGGTGCCGGGCAGGTACCACATGCAGCCGTTGCCGAGCGTGGCGTCGTCCAGCGCGACCCAGATCGATATCGCGTCGCGGGACGAGAACGACCAGTAGGGGTTATCGAGGTGCCAGGCCGTCGGGTTGCCGAAGGGGGGCTTGAAGAGAGCCTGGTCGTGCCAGATGCGCACGCCGTCCACCCCGGCGAGCGTCCCCGCGAGCTTCCCGAGCCGCTCGTCCAGCATGAGGGCGCGCATCCCGGCGTGCGTCTCGGCGAGCTTGACGCACTGGGTAAAGACGCGCGCGTAGTACGACTCGGAGTCGCCCTGGTTGGTCAGGTTCCACTTCCAGGTCTCGGGGACGCCCACCCCGGCGAGGCGCTGCGAGACCGCCTCTTCGGTCGTGGCGCGCCAGTGTTCGAGCTCCTGTAGCGACACGAACCCCTCTAGAACCAGAAAACCGTTCTGGCGGTACAAGGCGATCTGCTCGTCGGTGAGTTGCGTAAGCATGTCGTATCGTTTTCCCCGCGGGTATCGTGATGTACTATAGCGCTATGGCGACCGCGGATGTCACACCCCGGATGACGCTGTGTCTGGCGATCGACCTGAAGAAATCGACCGTCGCCGGGCTGCGGCTGTCCACCCGTAAGCTGGACCGGTTCAACCTCGCCCTGGTGCGGCAGGTGACACCGCACCTCTCCGCCGTCGGGCTCGACGGGGCGGTGGTCAAGTTCACCGGGGACGGCTGGCTCGTCATTACGGACGACCCGGAGCACGCCGCGCCGCTCTGCTGCCTTGCGATCATTATGGCATGCCGTTTCCGCGTCGAGATGAGCGCGGAGGCGGACTTGCACGCGGAAAGTATCCCCGCGCTGCGGCTCGCCGTCTGCTGGGGCCGCGACCTGCCGGTGGAGCTGCCCGGCGGCCAGCGGGACTTCGTGGGCGACAGCGTCCGCCACGCCGTGCGCGCCTGCCAGCTCTGCCGCGACGACGAGATACTGGTGGACGACACCGTTCTGCGCTGGGTCCACCACGACTTTGTCGCCCGGAGGCTCGACCTTCCTGCCCGGCGCGCGGAGTTCTCCGACGCCCGCCTGGAGGAGGACCTTTCGCTGCACACGCTGAGCGAGCTGAAGGTGGACTCGGCGGCGGACCACGACGCCCCCGAGTACTTCGTCAACACGCTCTCGGTGATCGGGAGGGGGCGGGAGGCCGCGGAGCTTGCCGACGACGTGGCGGACACGCTGCAGGACGCGGCGGTCGCGCCGGGAGCGGATGCGGCGGAACTGACGGACCGGTTCAACCGTCTGTTGGCGAGCAACCTGGACTACGAGACCGTGAACCGCCTGCTCCGTGACATGCGGGAGGCGGGACTGAGACCGGACGTCTCCACGTACAACGCGGTGCTGGCGAAATCGCGCGGGCACGAAGAGAAGTACCGCTGGCTTCAGCGGATGAAGCAGGACGGAATCACCCCCGACGTCCGGACGTTCACCGTGCTGATCGAGGCGGAAGAGGACGACGCGGCGGTGCGCAAGTGGTTCCGGCGGATGCGCCGCGAGGGGGTGACGCCGGACACGTACCTCCTCAACCGGCTCATCGACCAATCGCCGGACCACGACGCGGCGGTGGACTGGCTCCGCCAGATCGAGGCGATGGGCGTCCGGCCGAGCGCGAACACGTACGACCTGCTGATCGAGAAGGCTCCGGACATTCGCAGCGGGATGCTGTGGATCGACCGGATGTTCGCGACCGGCATTCAGCCGAGCCTGGTCTCGTTCAAGTCCGTCTTCGCGAAGAAGATCGGGCAGATCAACGCGGACGATCTGCTCGCCTGGTTCCTGGACCTGTCCTACCACCCGCCCGAGGCGATGTGGCAGGCGATCGCTGCCTACCGCCGCGACGGGCGCTTCGACGACGCGCTGCGCCTCTGCCTGGACTACCCGCAGACGCAGGCGGCGCAGCGCGTCTTCCGCTCGCAGCCGGAGAAGTCGCTGGCCTACTTCGAAAGGGTCCTTCAATGGGACCCCGACCACGCCAACGGCGCGTACGCCCTCGGGATGGCGCTGCTTACCCTCGGACGCAATGACGACGCTCTGCCGTGGCTGCGCCGCGCACTGGAACTCGCCGACGCCGGGACGCGGCGCGAGGAGCTTCGCCGCCGCCTCGAACTGCTCGAAGCGGGTGTCTCTCCCCTGGTCAAGTGAGCGCCCGGCGTCAGCAGATCTTGCCGCGCTTGCCCGCGAGCCCGTGGGCGATCGGCTCCTCGCCGTTCGGGCCGTTGATCCAGCGCTCGTCCACCGGCTGGTCGGCGCGCTGGTAGCGCGTGTCCGTCGAGAGGCGCAGCAGGTTCGTCTGGTTGTCGATGCTGGCGTGGACGGTCTGCATCGAGAAGATCAGCACGTCGCCCATCCGGTAGTCCGGCGACGTCAGCCATCGCCCGCCGAGCGACTCCCGCAGGGCGACCGGGTCGTGCGAGATCGCGCCGTCCCATGCCGTGAAGGAGCCGTCCCAGTGCTCCCAGTGCATCTCCCCGCTGCGCACCTTATCCGCGTTCGGACCGTTCTCGCAGTAGGTGTCCACGTCCTGCGCCAGGTAGTCCGCCATCCGCTCGCGCGAGCGCCGGTGCGAACCCTCCAGCACCATCAGGCCGCCGACTTCCAGCGGTATGTCGCCGAGCGGCGTCCAGGCGGTGAGCAGTTCGTGGGTCCCGCGGCCCATGTAGACGACGTCGCAGTGCGGCGCGGTGCCGTGCCCCGGCCCGACGGCCCGGAGCCACGTGTAGTCGAAGTGCAGGACCTCGCCGCCGAGGACGCGCGCGAAGACGTCGAGCATCCGCTCGCCGTAGACGACCTCGTGGATGGCGGGGTTGTCGCGCGTGTAGGCGGGCCGGAAGTAGGGGTTCCGGTTCTCCTTCAGGACGCCGCCCTCCCACGGTTCCTCCAGAATGCCCTCGTCCCGGGCGCGCTCCAGCACGGAGACGCGGGCGGCCCGTACCGCCTCGCGGTCGAGCGCGCCGGGCAGGTAGAGGTAGCCGTCCTCGGCGAACCGGTCGCGGAGCGCGTCGCCATCGGCGGCGATGTCGTCGGAGCGCCGGAGGAAGCCGAACGCCGCCGCCGACGTGTCCATGTCTTTGCCGCGCGCCCGGAGGCGCGGCAGCGTCGTCGCTGCTGTCGTCGTGGTCATCGTGTTACTCCCGGTACACGCTACTGTCCGCGCCGATAAAGCAGGGGGTTCAACTCGCTGGCGGCCGGGTCGCCCGGCCCGTGGCCCGGGAACCAGCGGCGCAGGTCGTTCTGCCGCTGCGGCGAGTCCGGCTCCGTGATGCGCGCGCCGTCCTCGACGTAGATGATCGTCATCACCTCGCGCGTCTGCGTCGCGGAGTCGTTGCCCGGCGCGCCGTGGATCGTCCAGCCGTCGTGGAACGTCGCGTCGCCCGCGCGCATCGCGCCCACGTACTCCACCGGATAGCCCTTCTCCTTCACCAGCGCGGAGAGCTGCTCCTCGGAGTCGTCGCTGATGTTCATCGGGCCGAGGTATCCGAGCTGCTGGGAGCCGGCCGCGAAGCGCATCGTGCCCATCGACTCCTCGGCGTCCACCAGTGGCATCCAGAGCGTGACGCACTTCGCGCCGTCGAGCGGCCAGTACTGCTGGTCCTGGTGCCAGGGGGTGTGTCCGCCGCCCGGCTCCTTGTAAAGTGCCTGGTCGTGGTAGAGGCGGACGCCCTCGACGCCCATCAGTTCGGCGGCGATCTTCGCGAAGCGCCTCGCGAGCACGAACTTCGCGGCGCGCGCGTCCAGCTCAATCAGGTTGCCGACCTGGATGAACGCCTTGCCGTAGGTGTCCCGCTCCGCCATCGGCTTCGTGTGGCGGTTGTGGGCCATCGTGACGTCCCAGAGGATGGGGCGGTAGGCGGCGACCTCCTCGGGGGTAGCGATCTGGCGCAGGAGGGCGTACCCCTTCTGCTGGAACGAGGCGATCTGCTCGGGCGTGAGCGGGTAGTCGCTGTCGAGCGCGGGCAGGGACGCGGTGACTTCGGGCGTGGGCGTGGCGACGGGCATGACGGATTCCCCTTCGAATGCGGCTTTCGTGTATTTTATTTCGGCCGGAATCGGCGTGGAATGGTCCGGATGGTACAAAGCATGTACGTAATGGGAATCTCGCACGCGATTCTGCTGCCGAATGAGGTGCGGACGCCGCTGGGGCGGTGGGTCCTGGCCGGCGAGATACGCGGGGGGCGCGGCGTCGTGCCCGCCCGCCCGCTGCGCGTCTACGGCTCTTACGCGGTGATGTGCGTTCTGCGCGGCGACGGCGAGTACGTCGACGCTAACGGCCTCCGGCACCGACTGCGGCCCGGAAGCGTCGTCACCGTCTTCCCCGAACTCGCCCACTCCTACGGACCGCCGCGCGGCCGCCACTGGGACGAGATCTACCTGACGTTCGACGGACCCTCCTTCGACCTGTGGCGGGAGACGGGACTGCTCAGCCCAACGCGGCCCGTCGCGCGCCCGCCCCGGAGCGGCGAATGGCCGGAACGGCTGCGGGCGCTGATCGGGGAGATCGCGGCGACGCGGCCCCAGGCGCTTCTCCCAACGCGCGTGGCGCAGATGCAGCGCTTCCTCGGCCTGCTCGGGGAACTGCTGCCGGACGCCGCGGCGGGGGAGCCCGAGTCGCGGCCCGACTGGCTGGCGCGCGCCTGCGCCCTTCTGGAGACCGACCTCGGGTTGAGCGTGGACCTCGCGGACGCGGCGGCGGAGGCGGGGATGCGCTACGAGACGTTCCGGAAGCGGTTCCAGCGGGCGATGGGCGTTTCGCCGGCGCGGTACCGTATGCAGAAGCGCCTCCAGGCGGCGCAGGAGCTGCTGCGCTATTCGCCGCAGATGACGAACCGGCAGGTGGCGGACGCCCTCGGCTTCTCCGACGAGTTCCACTTCTCGCGCCGGTTCGCCCGGACCGTCGGGCAGACGCCGAGCGCATTTCGCGCCGCGCCCGGCCGCCGCGGCGCGGGGCAGGAATCGGGCGGCGGCGACCCGAAGGTAACGGCATGAGTGAGAGATTTGACGTTTTCGGAATGTGCAACGCCCTGTTCGACCTTCAGGCCGAAGTGGCCGACGAGACCCTCGACGAGCTAAAGGTGGGCAAGGGCGGCATGTTCCTGATCTCCGAGGAGGAGCAGCGCGCCATCGTCCCGCGCATCTACACGCGCATCGTAAACAGCGAGTCCGGCGGGTCCGGGGCGAACACGATGATCGGCGTCGCGCTCCTCGGCGGCAAGACCAGCTACACCAGCCGGGTCGGCAACGACGAACACGGCACGCTCTACCGCCAGGGGCTGGAGAAACTGGGCGTGAAGCCGAACCTGGGGACCGGCGAGGGCGAGACGGGCATCTGTCTGGTGCTCATCACGCCCGACACACAGCGCACGATGTGCACGTTCCTCGGCACCGCGCGCGACCTGCACCGGGGCGACATCAACCTCGACGACCTGCGCGCCAGCAAGTACCTCTACGTCACCGGCTACCTCTGGGACACGGACAACCAGAAGGAGGCGGTGCTGCACGCGATGCACGAGGCGAACCGCGCGGGCGTAAAGGTGGCGCTGAGCCTCTCGGACCCGTTCTGCGTCGGGCGGCACAAGGAGGACTTCACGCGCCTGCTCAAGGAGCACGTGGACGTCGTCTTCTCCAACAAGGACGAGGCGCTCCTGCTGACCGACGCTGACGACGCCCGGGACGCCGCGCGGAAGATCGCGGAGATGGCGGACTGCGTCACGATCGTTACCATGGACAAGCACGGCTCGCTCATCCGGCACGGCAGTGACGAGTTCGAGGTCCCGGTTTACCCGGTGCAGGCCGTGGACACGACCGGCGCGGGCGACATGTACGCGGCGGGCATCCTCTACGGCATGACCCAGGGGCTGCCGCTCGGGGACGCGGGACGCATCGCGGCCTATTCGGCCGCTCAGGTGGTCGCCAAACTCGGCCCCCGCCTTAGCAGCGTCGATGCGGAAGCCATCGAGGTCATCAAGAGCGAACTGTAGTCTGCACGCAGTCCATCGGACGAGAGCGGGGCCTACCGAGCGCCGCTCCCGTCCGTTGCACTTGCCGCATTAGGTGCCGGCCCCGACGGCAGCCCGCCGATACCCGGGCTGGCCCGACGAGGGCTCGGACAGCAGACCTCGCAGATGGCGCAGGATGACGCCCTTCTGCTTGCTCACCGCCTGCTGGGTCACGCGCAGTTCGGACGCGACCTCCGCCTCAGTGCAGAGGTCGTCGTACAGGCGCTTCACCATCCACCGGTCGCGGGCGTTCAGTCCCTTCAAACCCGAGTCGAGCCATTCGCGCAGAACGACCTCCGAGAACTCGTCACGGAGGCTGGCAGGCAGCGCGTCCGCGTCGACATCGGCGACGCAGCGGAGGGCGTAGCTCCACTCCTGACGGTACCGGGAGAGCGCAGCCGCCATGACGCGCTGGTGTAGAAATGCGGACAGGGGGACCCCGAACTCGGGGGCGTAATGACGCTCCGCCGCCAGCGCCGCCGCGGAGCAATGCGCCTCCATCTCGTCCATCCAGTCATGATACGAGTAGTGCGGCGGAATCTGCCACATTCGAATCCGCCGCAGACATGGTCGAACTTCCTCGTTCCACCGGGCGATCATTGTTTTCCCCTTCTCTACAGTGCCGCCGCATCGTCGCGACCGTGCGACACGACCTTCATGTCCCCATTCCCATCACAGTGTGATGGATAAAGTATATAGGCAATTGTACGTGTTTTACGCGGATGGGTACGCGTTTTTTTGAGACCCCGGGCGCGAAGCCGCCGGGCCGAGCGAGCCGCGGCGAAGCGCCGAATAGTTTCCTCCCCTGAAAAAAAACGTGAAGTTCGGTTGTGAATTCTGCCGCCCGCTGCATTTCTTAGTATGTGTTGGGCGACTTTGCCAAATTCTGGTCAAGATAGGGAGATACACAACGATGCGCGCGATCGTCACGGCGCGATCCCGGGTCTGCACCCGGGGACTGCTGGCGCTAATGGCCGCTCTGCCGCTCACGGCGCTCGTTCCCGCGCCGTCAGCGGCGGCGACCGACGAAGCCGTGCCAAAATCCGCCGCCGCCGTCGCGTCGGCGGGACTCGCGATCATCGCGGCTCAGGATGTCGTATCGACCGGTCCCAACCGCGCCGCCTACACTTTCGGCACGGTCAGCCTGTTCGACCGCACCCGCGTTGAGCACACCTTCACCCTGCGCAACTCGGGGGCGCGACCGCTTACGATCAGCCGCGTCAAGTCCACCTGCGGGTGTACGAGCGCCGTGGTCGCGAAGGAGGGCTCTCCCGGCGGCGAGGCGGCCAGGACCGGGGCGGGGCTGCCGACCACCCTGGAGCCGGGCGAAGAACTGGCCCTGCGGGTTACGGTCGATCTGCGCCCCCTCCCGCCGGGGCGTATCCGTAAGTCCGTCTCGGTGTACCTGGAAAATGGCGACGAACCGGCCGCCATTCCGGAGGTCACGGGAACCCTTCTGCCGAGTGTCTCGTTCGAGCCGGGCATCGCCGATCTGAAGCGGACGATGCCCGAGGAGCGGAAATCACTCGTGCTGACGGCCACGTTCGAACCGCGCCTCCTGGCCGCGGTGCCGGACCCGGTACTCGTCTCCTCCAATCCGGCCGTGCGCGTGACCGCCCTGTCAGCACTGGCCAATAGTTCCGCGCCGTCCGCCGGACCGCCGAGTCCGATTCGGCTCTACCGCGTGGAACTGGCGGCGGACGCGCCGCTCGGCCCGCTTTCCGGGATTCTTTCCTTCCGGACCCGGGTGCCGGCCGAATCGACGGCGGAGCCGGACCCCACCGCCGCCGCGCTGCTGAGCGTGAGGGTCCCGCTCACGGGGCGCGTGGTCGGCGCGGTTTCGGCGTCGCCGCAGACGCTGGCGCTGGGCGTGGTGGCACGCGGTCAGGAGGCGACACGCGCGGTGACACTGACCGGGAAAACGACCGAGGACCTGACCGGCCTTCGCGTCGAGTCGGAGAGCCGATGGATTTCGGGGGAGTTACTGGACGAAATCGCGCCGCGGGAAGCGGACAGCGCCACGGGCGGCGAATCGGGGATGACGCGCACGCTGCGGGTGAAACTCGCCGCAGACACCCCCCCGGGAGGCGTGACCGCAAATCTGATCGTCATTCTGCAAAGCGGCAGACGCCTGATGCTTCCCATGAGCGCCTTCGTGCGCTAGCCCCGGACAGCAAGGAGCATCACGGGCGATGTGCTTTGACGAGTCGGCGATACGGAGAGGGCGCGCGGCGCTGGCGCTCCTCCTGACCGGTGCTCTCCTGGTACTGCTGGCACCGGCGGCGAGAAGCGACCAGCCGCCGACCGCGGGACGACCCGCGCCGCCGTTCTCTCTTAGCGACGTGTCGGGAAAGAAGCGGTCGCCGATTTCCGAATACCGGGGCCGCCGGATCGCCTTGTTCTTCTTCTGCGGCTGCTCCTGGTGCTACGACGTCGCGACGGAATGGGCGCGGCTGCAGCGGGGCGACGCCCTCGCCGCGGAGGGACGGCCGGGGGAGAAAGCGCCCATAAGCGTGGTCGTCTACTCCGGGCTCGACCCCGCCGCGAGCAGGACGCTGGCCGCCGGGGCGGGACTGGACCCGGCCCAGACGGTGCTGCTGCCGGAGCCGGACATGAGGGTGACGGAAAAGGTGTACCGTGCCGAACCGTGCCCGCGAGTGTTCGTCGTGGACGGCAGGGGCGTCGTCCGCTACACCAACACGGGCAAGGACGACGCGCCGCGGGAGGCGCCGGCAGAACTCATTGCGGCCCGTGCCCTGGACGCCCTCCGGACAGCCTCGGCGAAGAGTAAACCGGAGTCTACGGATAATGCCGGGGGAACACCCGGGGAAGGAAGGTCGAAACGATGATGCCTCTCACGATGCGCCGCCGCCGTGGCTGGCGCACCCGGGCGCCGCCGTCACTACTCCGCGGTTAAGTCTTTCGTCCGCTCTACGGACCGGACCCGATAGGAGTGAATGCTCCGGGTAACGGCATCAGCCCGGAAAGAAAAGGGGAATGATCAGTGATGAGTACTGCAACAAGTACCCTGTCTCGCGGCGGCGCCTGGAATCCCGTGCGCGCGCTGCGCCGTCTTCAACTATTCCTCGGCGTGATCGCCGCGGCGCTCCTCCTGTGCGCGCCCGCTCAGGCACAGGTGGACGGTAACGCCCTGGACGACGCCGATGTGGCCGTCCAGATGGACGGGACCGACGTCTGTCTCACCCTCACCAACCGAACTAATTTCACCCTGAACCTGAACGTGGCTACGTACCAAGTCGTCGTGAAACCCGTGGGTGAACATCCGACGCATGAGGAACTCGACGGCCAGCCCTATGTTGCCTCAACATCGGTCACTGTTCCGGCTGGCGTCGGACAGACTGCCACGGTCTGCCTCCCGATTCCCCAGGGCGTGCAGCCTGTGTGCCTCTTCCAGATCGACGTCTTCTACGGTCCGGTGATAACGGGTTTTAAGGACTCCGACTATTACACGGGGCGGATCGTTTGGGGAGACATTCTGCCCGCGAACTGCGACGAGATCGGTGCCCAGGGGTGCACTCCGGGCTACTGGAAGAACCACGAGGAGTCGTGGGCGGGGACCGGCTACGCGCTTGCGGACACGCTCGAAGACGTATTCAACGTTCCCGACTCCTACGGCCTCGACGACATCTCGATGCACGCGGCGCTTTCCCTTGGCGGCGGGCCGAGCGTAGCCGACAAGGCGGCGCTGTTGCTTCATCACGCGTGCGCCGCGCTGCTGAACGCGGCCCACGCGGACGTTGATTATGCGATGACCACCGCGCAGATCATCGCCGAATGCAACGCGGCGCTAGCGTCGGGCGACAAGGACGCGATGACGCAGCTTAAGAACAAGCTCGACGCGTTCAACAACGGCGGGTGTACGCTCAACTGAGCAACGGCTCATCACGGGAGCATCGTGAAGAAGGCCCGCGGCGCACACGCGCCGCGGGCCTCTCGCATTGCCGGGTGGTCTGACCTCAGTTCATCTTGACGGGCTGGCCGTTCTGCGCGCCCGACTTCCAGGCGGCCTCGGTCAGCTCGATGGTCTTCAGGCCGCAGAGGGGCGGGGCCGCGGGAGCGGCGTATTCGCCGCGGATGACCCCGATGAAGTCCTCGTCGATGCTGCGGCCCGGCGGCAGCGTCTCACCGTCGATGGTCGTTCGGACGTTCTTCTCGCTGCAGAATTCCAGCTTGCCGTTTCGCAGGAAGAACGCGCCCTTCTCGCACCAGATGGTGATGTCCTCGTGCCAGCCGACGCAGGTGTCGCCGAGTACGGAGATGACGCCCTGCCCGCCGTTCGTGAACTTGACGGCCAGGGCGGAGTTCTGATCCACCTCGGTGCCCGAGTTGTCGATGAACGCCGACACGTCCGCGACCGTCAGGCCGGTCATCCACATGATCACGTCGAGGATGTGCGAGCCGGAGTCGTTGAGCTGGCCGCCGCCGGAGAGCGCCAGCTCCTGACGCCAGGACCCCGCCGTGCCCTTCTTCCAGGACTGCGAGAGCAGGGCGTTGACGAACTGGACCTGGCCCAACTCCCCGGACGCGATCTTCTCGCGCATGTAGACGTAGGTGCCCTGGGCGTGGCGCTGGTAGGCGAGGGCGAAGACCTTGTCATACCCCTCCAGAGCGCCGAGCAGGGTCTTCGCGTGCTCGACGGTGCAGACCATCGGCTTCTCCACGAGGACGTGTTTCTTGGCCTTGATGGCGTCCATCGCCTGGTCGAAGTGCAGGGTGTGCGGCGTCGCTATCTCTACCGCGTCCACGTCTTCCCGTGCGAGGAGTTCGTGGTAGTCGGCCGTCTCGAAGCAGTCGGTCAGGAAGTCGGGGAACTGCTTCTTCGCGCGCTCCAGTTGCTCCGGCTTGATGTCGCAGAGCGCCGTGATTTTCACGTCGGGGATCCGAGAAAGCTGATTGATGTGGGCGCGGGCCATGCCGCCAACGCCGATAAGTCCGATGCGGACCGGGGTCGCCATGCTGCGTCGATGCTCCTCCGCGAGAATACCCCAAGGTTCGGCAACTGGCTTCCTAATCTCCTGCCGCGGGGACGAATTAACCTGCCGCGTGCGCCTCGATGAGGCGCACGATCTCCTCGCGCCCGAGATGGCGTGCCCAGCCCAGTGCCGTGCTGTGGAACTGCGCGTCCTCGATGCTCAGGTCCGGGGCCGCCGCCAGGAGCCACCGGGCGAGTTCCACGTCGCCCCGGGCGGCGGCTTCGTGGAGCGGCGTCAGGCCCCACTCCCCACGACGGCGGCTGGCAAGGTCGGGGCGGGCGGCGAGCGCGGACGGCACCCGGTCACGCCATCCCAGGTCGCAGAGCGGGATCACGTCACAAGACGCCCCCAGGCCCAGCAGCCACTCCGCCGCCCGGGGCTGGCCGAGGCGCGCGGCGACCTCCAGCGGCGTCATCCCGCAAGGAAGGGCCGCGTCAAGGTCGGCGGGTAGCGCGTTCTGCGGCAGCGCGCCGAGGGCGCCCGTGTCGCCGCGCCCGACCGCTTCGGTGAAGGCGACCAGGGCGGGAGAGGGCGGCGGTGCTTCCAGCGCGGGGCGGTGCATCCACCAGGTCTGACCGTAACCTAAGGACGCAAAGCCAAGCCGTTCGTAGATGTGCGTCGCGGCGTTGAGCAGGACGTAGCGGCAGCCCAGAGCGCGCGCGAACTGGCAGGCGGCGAGCGACACGGCTCTGCCCACCCCCTTATTACGCGCGTCGGGCACCACGCCGACCGCATAGAGTCCGGCGACGCCCAGCGGGCCGGTCGAGACGTGGAGCAGGCTGTGTCCGACGAGTATGTCGCCCAGCCGTGCGCCGAAGTGGTAGGTGCGCCGTGGCCTGCGCCGCGCGTGCGCACGCAGGCGGGCGGCGTTGGCGCGGTCGTAGTAGGGGAGGCCCTCCGCGTCCCAGTCGCTCTCGTCGTCAAGGGCTATGCGCCACCCGTCGGGGAGCGGGAAGTCGGCGGGACGCTCCCGCGACAGGTCGAGCGCCATCCAGTGCGGCTGCCACCCCCACTGGAAGCCCCGCGCGACGAGCCTTGCGCCCAGGTCCGTCGGCTCGGCGGGCAGCAGCGACCAGCAGGCGACCTGACGCACCCCGAGTTGCCGGGCCTCGGACACTGCTTGGTCAATGGCCGCGTCGGCGGTTGTGGCAGACATGCGCGGGAATGCCAGGATGGCCTCGCCCGCTGCGTCAGGATTGGCAGCGGGCGAGTGGATAAATGTCAGGCCATCATCGCAACGTACCTGGCCGCCCGCGACGGTAGCCTCCGCAGTGAACCAGTCGACGTGGTTGAGGGCAGCGGCTTCGATCAACTCCTCCGGCGTGGCGTCCCGAGTGAGCAGCGACAGTGACGGTTCTGGGTGACCGGGAAGTGCGACGAGTGGCATGGAGGCGATCCGCGTTGCCCTTACAGGCGGGCTGCCTGCTCTATGGCCCGCAGAGTCGTCAGCAGGGCTTCGAGGTCGGCAAGGGGGAACTGGGTGGCGGGGTCCGAGAGGGCGCTCGCCGGGTCGGGGTGCGTCTCCAGGAACAGGGCGTCGATGCCGACGGCGACCGCGGCACGGCACAGGTGGGGGATGAACTCGCGCTGGCCGCCGGACTGGGTGCCCTGGCCGCCGGGCTGCTGGAGCGAGTGGGTGCCGTCGTAGACGACGGGGACGCCTGCCGCCTGCGCCATCTGCGGCAGCGATCGGAAGTCTACGACGAGCGTGTTGTAGCCGAACGAAACGCCGCGCTCGGTGACGAGCACGCGGTCGTTGCCGGTACCCTCCACCTTCTTCACCGCCTGCACGATGTCCCAGGGGGCGAGAAACTGCCCCTTCTTAATGTTGACCGTCTTGCCGGTCTCGCCCGCCGCGACCAGCAGATCGGTCTGGCGCGAAAGGAACGCCGGGATCTGCAGGATGTCCACTGCCTCCGCGACCGCCGCGCAGTGGCCGGGATCGTGGACGTCCGTGAGCACCGGGACGCCGAACTCCTCCCGAATCGCGGCCAGCGTCTCCAGTCCGGAGTCGAGGCCGACGCCGCGGAAGGAGCCGCCCGACGTGCGGTTGGCCTTGTCGAAACTGGCCTTGAAAACGTAGGCGATGCCGAGCCGGTCGCAGGCGGCTTTCACCGTCCCGGCGATCTCGCGGCATAGTTCGCGGCTTTCGATGACGCAGGGACCTGCGATGAGGGCGAAGGGCGCGCCCCCGCCCACGGTCACGCCGTCGGCGATGCGGACGGTTCGGGTGTTGTGTTTCACTGTCTTGCTTGCTCTCCAGGCTTATTGTAGCGCGCGTCCGCTCACGGCGCTTCGTGCGTCCGGGCGGCGTAGACGTCGGGGAAGTGCCGCTCCATCCACCGCTCCGGGTGCGCGACGGGCCGGAAGCCGAAGCGGGCGTAGAGCGTGTGGGCGTCTGCGGTGGCGAGCAGGTGCCGCCGGTGCCCTTGTAACTCGGGAAGCTGAAAGATGATGCCGACCATCCATGACGACAATCCCGTCCCGCGGAAGCCGGGCAGGATGAAGACGTCGCTGAGGTAGGCGAACGTCGCACCGTCCGTAATGACGCGCGCGAAGCCTGCCATCCCGTCGGTAGCCTCTTCGTAGATGCCGAAGACCAGGCTGCCCGCGATGCTGCGCTCCACGACCTCGCGCGGGATGCCCTTCGCCCAGTACGACTCCTCGCTCAGAAAGCGGTGGACCGTATCGACTTCCACGCGGGCCGGGTCGGTGCTGAGGACGAACCCGTCACGGCGCCACTCACGAACCGGGGTACCGCCGTTCACGCTCCGGCTCCGGCGACGAGTTCGCGCACGCGCGCCAGATCCTCGGGAGTGTCCACGGATTCAGGCGGGCGCGCCGTCTCTACCATGCGAATCCGACAGCCGCTCTCCAGCACCCGCAACTGCTCCAGCGACTCGATCTGCTCCAACGGCGTCGGCTCCAGGTCCGTGATCGTCTCCAGGAAGTCCCGCCGGTAGGCGTACAGTCCTATGTGCAGCAGCGGGGCGTAGAGCGGCGAGTCGTTACGCCGGTAGGGGAGGGGCGAACGCGAAAAGTAAAGGGCGAAGCCGCTCCGATCTACGACCACCTTGACGGCGTTCGGGTCCGGGACGCGATCCTCCGGGAGGCGCGCCATCGCCGACGTCATGACTATCTCGGCGTCTTCGAGCAGCGGCGCGGCAACGGCGTCGATGGTGGACGGGTCGAGCAGCGGCTCGTCCCCCTGGACGTTAACGATGATCCGGTACTCGGCGGGCAGCGCGCGCGCAGCTTCCGCGACCCGGTCGGTCCCGGAGCGGTGAGTCAGCGACGTCATCACCGCCTCGCCGCCGAACCTGCGCACGGCGTCGTATATCTCCGCGTCCGGCGTGGCGACCACGACGAACGCGGCGTGCGACGCCCGCGACGCGCGCTCATAGACGTGTTGGATCATCGGCTTGCCCGCGATGTCTATAAGCGGCTTGTTCGGCAGGCGCGTCGCCGCGAGGCGCGCGGGGATGACGGCGGCGACTTTTGTCTCAGGTGGCATGGGCGGAGGTCTCGGAAGAAGAGGATTCTTCTGCCGCGGACGCGAATCGCCGCGGCAACGGGATCGGCTGTTCGTACAGGGAAGTGGGCCACGCGCGGCGCAGGCGGACGTAGCGCGCGTACGCCGCGACGCCGCGTCCGACCTCTCCCAGCGCGGCGACCGGCTTTCCCGCACGTAGCTTACCGCCTGCCGCGCCCAAATGGTACTCGGCGTCGTGGCGGATCACCGACTGGAACGTACGCCGGTATCGGTAGCGCACCAGGGCGCGCTGCTCGGGCGTCAGGTCCGGGCGGCGGACGTACCGGAAGAGCAGGTCCCAGGCGGCGCGGACCATGCGGGGCGCGTCCTTCGAGTTGTTCGCGTCGTGCTGCCGCCAGTCCAGGACCACGGACGGTACGAAGGCGATCGGCCCGCGCATGCTCAGGCGCAGCCACAGGTCCCAGTCGTCGCTGGGGACGAGCGACGGATCGAAAAGCAGGTCGAACGCCGCTGACGTATCGCGTCGCACGAGGCACAGGCCGGGTGTATAGATGTTGTTTCCGTCCCCCGCCAGTGTGGCGAAGGTCGTCGGCTCATCGGGATCGCACGGCACGAGCCGCTCGCCCTCTAGCCGGCGCCGGACGCGCTTGAGTACCCCGCCGTCGCCGTCGAGGGGGCGACCGCCTAAATCGACCTTGCGGCAGAGGCCGTGGGCGGCCACACACTCCGGGTGCGTGTCCAGCCCCGCCGTCAGCGCCGCCAGCGCGTCCGGCATCCAGACGTCGTCCTGGTCCAGGAAGATCAGCGCGTCGGCGTCGCCCAGTTCAAGTGCCCCGCGGTTGCGCGCCCGCGCCACGCCGCCGTTCCGCTGCGTCACGACCCGGTAACGCACGTCCCGGTCGGCCCACCCCCCCAGTACTGCCGCCGTGCCGTCCGTGGAGCCGTCGTCCACGAGGACACACCGCCAGTCCGCGTGCGTCTGCGCCGTGACGCTCGCCAGCGTCTCCGGCAGCAGTGCCGCGCCATTGTAGCAGGGGATGACGATGCCGATGTGCATGGCCGTACGGGCAGACTATCGGCCCTTGAGGCGCTTGAATAGAGCCCGGTGCGGCTTGTAGCCGATGTCCATGACCGCGCCGAGGGTCCGGTTGAAGAACGGCCAGGCGTCGCGGCCGACGCGCAGCTGCCCGAGCAGGGACGGGCGGATGAAGCCGTCCTTCACCGCCTTCTTCACCTCGTCCTCCGTGACGTAGCCGTCGCGCAGGGCGTCGCGCAGGGCCTCCACCCACAGGTGCCCGTTCTTGTTCCGGCGGCTGACCCAGGGCTGCGTCGGCATGTCCGTGTAGTGGATCAGGCACGTCTCACCTGGGTGGTACTCCTCCAGCGAGTTCCAGTGCGGCGAGAGCGAGTCCCTGACCTGCTCCGGCGGGACGATGCAGAACTCCTTCATCAGGGCGTCGTAGTCGTACTTCCCCTCGTCCAAGCCGCGCACGATGGTGTCCAGGTCCCAGTCCAGCCGGGCGCAGTCCATGAGCATCACGGCGAACTGCTTCGGGCGCTTCGGGTCGCTGGTGGCGCAGTGGAGCAGCGTCGCGCCGTCGAAGTCGGTGTCCCACAGCCCCCGGAAGTCCTTGAAGACCTGCATGTCGGCGTCCACGTATACGGCGCGGCCCTTGTAGCCCGCCAGCTTCGGGATGGCGAAACGGTTGAAGGAGAACTCGGTCCGCGGCTGGTTCTTCTTCTCTTTCGGCATGGGAGCCTTGACGTGCAGCATCGTGTCGAACTGCGCGGTGATCGACGAGGCGCGCCGTACCGTGTACTCCAGCACGCGCGCGCCCACGAGCTGCGATACGTCCGTCCCGATGTAGAGGCGCATGGGGATCTCGCTGACCAGGGGGCCGCAGTCCAGGTCGTGCTTCCAGATCGCCCGGCCGATGCCGCGTGACTGCGCGTCGAACGAGGCGAGGCCGTTCGAGAGCAGGGTCTTGTCGGAGAGGTCGGAGAAGGAGGGGGCGTAAGACGCGCCGCCGTCCACCCCGAGCAGGCGCACCTTCTTCGCGCCCAGCATCGCCAGGATAGTGACGACCACGTCGCCGCTGAACGCGCCGAACGGAATCTGAGGTTCCGCCTCCGCCGGCCCCTTGTGCGATGCCAGGTCGTAGACGACGAGTCGGCCCGCGTCGCTCAGCCGCTTCAGGACCGGTGCGTCCCCGAAGTAGGCGTCGATGCGCTTCTCGCCCGCGTGCGCGTACTGCCGGGCCGCGCCGGGCGTGGGTTGTACGTGCGGGTAGCGCGGCATCAGGAGGAACTTCGCGTTCCGCTCGATGGCGTCGGCGCAGTCGCGCACGACGTCGATGTCGATGGCGCTGGCGACGTCCGCGGGGAACTCCCGGATGACGTGGTTCAGGGCGACGGTGCGGTACGGGGACAGGTCGAACTCGTGCCGACGCTCGAACGTCGGCCCCTTGCCGACCACCAGCCACGGCCCGTTCGCGCCGCCGATCTCACCCCACCACGCCTTCAGTTCCTTCATGACGTCCGCCGCTTCCCCTTGAGCAGGTCCGAATAAAGAGCTTCAATGCGGTCCGTCATGCCGCCGAGCGTGAACAGCCGCTCGACCCGCTCGCGTCCCGCCGCGCCCATCTCGCGGCAGCGGGTCGGGTCAGCGGCAAGTTCCGCCATCGCCCGCGCGAGCGACGGCGCGTCGTCCGGCGGCACGATCAGGCCCGTTTCGCCCGCCGCCACCATCTCCGGGGTGCCTCCGGCGTCCGTGCCGATCACCGGCTTGCCGAGCGCCATCGCCTGTTGAACGACCGCCGCGCACGGCTCGGCCCAGGTCGACGCGAGTACGAGCGCGTCCAGCGCGTTGATCGCGTTGTTCGGGTCCGAGCGGAACCCCGCGAACGTCACCCGACCGGCGAGGTCGGCACGTGCCGCGCGCGCCTTAGCCGCGTCCGCGTCCGGACCGTCGCCCACGAACACCGCGTGCACCTCCGGCGTCGCCGCCACCGCTTCGAGGAACGGGACCCAGCCCTTCTCCGGGGCGATGCGCCCGACCAGCCCGACGACGTAGCGGCCCTCCGGTATCCTCCAGTCCTCGCGTACCTGGGCTGGCCGGAGCGTGGTCGCGCGGAACGCGTCCGTGTCCGTGCCGTGGTGGACGGTCAGCACGTGCTCGGGCCGGAGCCCCTGCCCGGTCAGCGTCCGCCGCACCGACTCCGAAAGCGCGATGACGCGGTCGAAGAGCACGCGATCGTAAAGGTAGCGCCCGAGCGCGGACTTCAGCGGGTACGGCGAGTGGCGGCTCATCAGCACGACGGGCACCCCCGCGCGGCGCGCGAGCCACGGCGTGACGACGTAGTCGGTGCTCCAGTGGGCGTGGACCACGTCGAACTTCTCGCGCCGCAGCAGGTCGCCGAGCGCGCCGCGATCCGAAAAGTCCAGCTGCCGCCGGACGGTCACGGGTACGGTTCTGAGGCCGCGCCCGCGCGCCTCCTTCTCCACGAACCCGTCCGGCCGCGCCGATACCGTGACCTCGTGGCCCCGCTTCGCGAGTTGCTCGGAAAGGTTGATCAGGTGCAGCTCCGTGCCGCCCCAGCCGGGAAAGCCCGATCCGACGTGCAGGATGCGCAGGGGAGAACCATTCCCAAGACTCACCGCGCGCCGCCTTCCAGAAGCTCGATGATGCGCGTCGTCGAGCGGCCCGGGACGAGTCGCAGGATGACGACTTCGCCCCCGAGCGAGCGGACGAGCGGCGTCTCCGGTAGGGCGTCCGGCGAGGCGTAGTCGCCCCCCTTCGCGTGGACAGCGGGGCGGACCGCCTCGATGAGCGCGTGCGGCGTGTCCTCCGGGAAGACGCATACGGCGTCCACGCAGGCGAGCGCGGCCAGCACCTCCGCCCGCTCGTCCTCGCTGTTGATCGGCCGCGTCGGTCCCTTCAGCCGCCTCACCGAGGCGTCGCTGTTCACTCCCACGAAGAGCGCGTCCCCGAGCGCCCGCGCCTCCTGGAGGTAACGCACGTGCCCGACGTGCAGCAGGTCGAACACGCCGTTGGTAAAAACCACGCGCTTCCCCTCGGCGCGCAACCGGTCCGACAGTTCGCCGAACGGACCTCGATCCAATACCGCCATTACTTCTCTTTCAGCCTCCGCAAAACCGCGTCGAAGACCCATTCCACGGGCATCTGCGTCATGCAGGCGATATCCCCGCGGGCGCAGGTGCGGCCCTGGCAGGAGACGCACGGCAGGTCGCGGTTGATGACGACGAGATCGCGCGCGGCGGTCGGGCCGGTCCGGTCCGGGTCCGCCGCGCCGGAAAGGCAGACGATGGGCGCGCCGACCGCGGAGGCGATGTGCAGCGGGCCGGTGTCCGCCGTGACCACGCAGTCCGCGCCCGCGAGCAGCGCGCCCAGCTCCTTAACCGACACCCTGCCCGCCAGATTAAGCAGGCGCGCCTCGGGGCGGACGCCGCCCGCGATCCCGGACGCCAGTTCGACGTCCCCGGGGCCGCCGGAGAGGACGAGGCGCAGGCCCGGCACCTCCGACGAGAGGCGGTTCAGCAGTGCGGTGAAACGGTCCGGGGGCCAGCGGTTGATGTCGCGGGTCGCCGCCGGGTTCGCCACCAAGTAGGGGGCGTCGCCGCCGATGCCGCCCAGGTCGCGCAGCTTTTCGCGGACGCTGGCGCGGGCCGCGTCCGAGACGAAGAAGTCCATGCGCCGGTCGGCCACCGCGTCGATCCCGAGCGGCTTCAGCTCCTTCGCGAAGTCGTCGATGGCGTGGCGGACGCGCCCGGTGTCCGGCTGCCGACGCCGGTCCTTCTTGAAGGTGATGACCTTCGGGGCGCGCGAGGCGAGCCCCATGAGCACGGTCTTGACGCTCGGGTGGAAGTTCAGGAAGAGGTCGTAGCGCTGCGCGCCGAGGTCGGCCAGGAAGCGGCGGAAGTTCGCGGGCCGGGCGTCCTGCCCGTCCTTGTTGAAGGTGAGGACGCGCCGGACGTAGGGGATTCCCGTCACGGCGTCCTGCATACCCTTGCCGACGACGTAGTCGATCTGGTCGGTGTCGAAGCGCTCCGCGACGGCCCGCAGTGCCGGTGTCGCCAGCAGGATGTCGCCCATTCCGCCGAGCCGCACCACGCAGACCCGTCGAATCTCTCCGCTCCTTCTCATCGGCTCGTCGCGCCTCCGACGGCTTCAGCGGGGCAGCCGTGGGGCGTCTCCTCCGGGAGCAGGGTGCGGGCGGCCCGCAGGACCTCATCCGCGGAAACGGTCTTCAGCGTGTCCCCGGGACCGTCGATCACGAGGTTTTTCGGCCCGACGTGGCCCCACTTTCGCGCGGAAGTCGGCCCGAAAAGCTGGAGCGTGCGAACGCCGAGCGAGGCCGCTATATGGCTGACTCCGGTGTCGTTGCCGATGAACAGGGCGAGGTGGGGCAGCACTCCCATCGTCTCGCGCAGGGAAGTCCGTCCCGTCAGGTCCACGATGGCGCTCCGCTCCGACATCGCGTCCTGCATCCGGGACGCGATTGCCAGCTCGCGCTCGCCGCTTCCGAGCAGCACGATCGTCGCCCCGTCGGCGGCGAGGGCGTCCGCAACGGCGGCATAACGCTCGGTCTCCCACTGCTTGCCGTCGTAGGACGCGCCGGGTTGGATGCCGACAAGCAGCGGGGAACGGTCGGAAAACGCCCCGTGGGCGTGCAGGATCTCAGCGCCGCGCGCCCTTTCTTCCGCGGTAAGCCACAACTCGGGCGCGGGGTCGTAGGGGCCGAACTCGGACTCCGGGGCGACCGCGCGCACGATGTCGAGGCACGACTCGATCTCGCGCCGCGCGCCGACGTCGTACGGCACCGGGTGCGTTAGCATCCACCCGCGGCTCTCGGTGTCGAAGCCCGCGCGGACCGTGGCGCGCGTCCCCAGTGCGAGGGCGGCGGAGCGGAGGGAGCGATCCGCGACGAGGCATACGTCCGGGCGGCCCGCCTCCCCGCGTAGCTGGCGCACGAGACGGAGGTAAGCCGCGAGCCCCTTCTGCTTCTTCGGCGCGTAGGTGAGCACCCGGTCCACGAA
>DATLHN010000049.1:0-3857 GCA_035539875.1 Armatimonadaceae bacterium | reverse complement strand
ACGTCCACGAACCCGCCGGGAAGGCCCAGTTTGCCGCGGGCGGGCTCGCGCGCGCGCTTCAGGAAGAGCATTCGCCCCTCGGCGTCGGTAAGAATCACGACGACGGCGGCACCGGGGTTGAAGTAGTACACGAAGCCGCAGGCGGCGCAGCGGACGTTCTTGTCGCGCTGTTCCGGCCCGGGCGCGGCGCAACGCGGGCAGTTTAGGAAGAAGTGTGCGGGTTCCATCGAAGGGGTTAATGCGTCCCCGCAGGCCGGTTTTCCTGCCCGGACGCGCGCCGCCCGCCCGCCGCCGGAAACCAGGACGCGGCGGGTATAACAGCGCCAAGGAGCACCCAAAATGTCCGCCGACACCCCGCAGAACGGCTCGGGCCACGCCCACACGAACCGCCTCGCCCGCGAGAAATCTCCCTACCTGCTTCAGCACGCTCACAACCCCGTGGACTGGTATCCTTGGGGTGCGGAGGCGCTGGAGCGCGCGAAGGCGGAGGACAAGCCGATCTTCCTCTCCGTGGGCTACTCGGCCTGCCACTGGTGCCACGTCATGGAGCGCGAGTCGTTCGAGAACGAGCAGACCGCCGCGATCCTCAACCAGTACTTCGTCTCGGTGAAAGTGGACCGCGAAGAGCGGCCCGACGTGGACGAGATCTACATGACCGCCGTGCAGATGATGACCGGGCACGGCGGATGGCCAATGTCGGTCTTCCTGATGCCGGATGGGCGGCCGTTCTACGGCGGCACCTACTTCCCGCCGGAGAATCGCCACGGGCGTGTCGGCTTCCCCTCGCTCCTCGCGCAGCTCGCGGACGCCTACCGGAACCGCCGCGGCGAGATCGAGCAGGTCGCCGCCAGCATGACGGAGGAGTTGCAGAAGGCGACCCGGCAGCGCCCCCTGACCGCCCCGGACGGGCCGCTGGACCCGGCGGCACTGCTTCACGGAGCGGTCGCCGACCTCGAGGAGCGGTTCGACGCCGGGAACGGCGGCTTTGGGGGCGCTCCCAAGTTCCCGCCCCATCACGGGCTGCGGCTGCTGCTCGCCGCGGGAGCGGCGGAGGGCGAGGACGTCGAAGCCGCGGAGTCGGCCCGGCGAATGCTAACATTGACGCTGGACAGGATGGCGCTCGGAGGCGTGTACGACCACGTCGGCGGCGGGTTCCACCGCTACGCGACCGACGCCGTCTGGCTGCTGCCGCACTTCGAGAAGATGCTCTACGACAACGCGCTCCTCGCCGGGGTCTACGCGGACGCGTACGCCCTGACGGGCAGGCAGGCGTACGCCCGGGTCGCCCGCGAGACGTGCGACTGGGTCCTGCGCGACATGACCGACCCCGGGGGCGGCTTCCACGCCGCGCTCGACGCCGACTCCGAGGGCGAGGAGGGGAAGTACTACGTCTGGACCGTCGAGGAGGTGGAGGCGCTGCTCGGGGAGTCCGCTACGGAGTTCCGTACCGCGTACCACATCCTGAACGGCGGCAACTTCCGCGACGAGGCGACCGGCCAGCGCACCGGGGCGAACATCCCCTACCTCGCCGTCGGCCCATCGGACGTCGCGCTCCCGGACGAGACACCGCCCAGCCTCGCCGACGCGCGCGCAACCCTGATGGAGAAGCGGTACAAGCGCGTTCGCCCCGGCAAGGACGACAAGGTCATCACGGGCTGGAACGGGCTGATGATCGGCGGGCTGGCGCGGGCGGGCAAGGCGCTCTCGGAGCCGCGCTACCTCGAAGCCGCCAGGACCGCGGCCCGCTTCTGCCTGACGACACTTCGTCCCGGCGGGCAGCTCCTGCGCCGCTACGCGCGCGGCGAGGCGGGCCTGCCCGCCTACCTGGACGACCACGCCTACCTCGCCGACGGCCTGCTCGACCTGGCAGAAGCAACCGGCGGCGAGGGAGAGTGGGTCGAAGGGGCGCGCGCCCTGGCGGACACGCTCCTGGATCGGTTCTGGGACCCGGAGGACGGCGGGTTCTTCTTCGCGGGCGAGGGTCACGAGGCGCTGGTGGCGCGGTCCAAAGACCTATTCGACGGCGCGCTGCCCTCCGCGAACGGCGTCGCCGCCCGCGCGCTCGCGCGGCTCGGCCGGATGCCCGGAGGCGAGAGGTACGCGGAGAAGGCGCGCGCGCTCCTTCTCGCCTACCACGGCGTGCTACTGCGCGCACCGCAGGGCACGGCGACGCTGATACTCGCCGCCGGGGAGGCGTTCGCGGGCGCGGACGCCCCGGCGGAGATCGTCTCGCTCGCGGCGAAGACGGTGGAGATGACGCTGATGCCGGGCACCAGCGGCGAGCTATTGTTCCACCTGCGCGTCGCGCCCGGCTGGCACGTGAACGCCCGCACGCCGACCGAGTCGTACCTGATCCCGACCCGCGCCGCGGTGACGACCGACGCACCGGCGTCCGTCGGCCCGGTGCGCTATCCCGAAGCGGCGGCGTGGACGGGCGGCGAAGGCACCCTCCCCCTTTCGGTGTACGAGGGAGAGTCAGATTTCCATGTGGGGGTCAGCGTGCCCGGGGACGCCCACCCCGGGGCGTACGAGGTGACGCTGACCGTGCGGTGCCAGCCGTGCGGCGAGACGGAGTGCCTGCCGCCCGTCGAGCGCGCGGCGACGGTCAAGCTGATCGTCGGCTGAGGCTCACGGACGCCGGGCGGCGTCTCGCATGCCCAGCCATCCCGCGGCGTTGGCGAGCAGGACCATGACGACGCTCGGCCCGAGGTCGTAGCGAAGGTCGTACGCGGGCGAGAAGACGAAGAGGAGGGCGAGCATGGCGGCCGTCTGCACGAGGAGGCCGTGCGCGATCGGCTTTATCCGGAACCCAATGGCCGGTTTGCCGAAGCAGTAGATGAGGCTCTGGGAAACGACCATCAGCAGGACGCCCAGGGTCGCCGCCGCGCCCATTCCGACGAAGTATACGCCTACTTCCACCGTGCGTGCCGACCTCGCTTTCGTTCGGCCCCGGGTCGAAGAAGATGGCGGGAGCGCGTGGGAATCGAACCCACCCGGGACGGCATGACCGCCCCGCGCACGGTTTTGAAGACCGGGAGGGCCACCAGACCCCCTTCGCCCCCGTGATGTAGCGAACCTCGGTCCGCCCTGGACTATTCTACGCGGACGGTCCTTCGCCCTGCTCGGGAAGCAGATCGGCGACGCGGATCAGGCTTCCGGGCGCGCACAGGGGCGCGGCGCTATCCCCTTCGGCGAACTCGGCGCGCTCGCGCCACTCCCCGTCCTCGGCGCGGCGGAAGGCGACCAGCACGCGCCGCGTCAGGTCCAGCACCCAATACTCCTCCACGCCCGCCCGCGCGTAAAGCCCCACCTTAGGACCGAAGTCGTCTCTCTGGGTCGTGTCACTTACCTCGACCGCGAGGAGTACCTCATGGCCGATGGGAGTCCGGTCGGTGCCTTCGCGAAGCACGAGAACGTCCGGTTCGGGACGGTTCAGAGGGCGGTCGTCCTCACGCACCTCCATCGTCGCCTGTGTCTGAACCCTTTCGTCACCGAACAGTGCCAGCAGAAAGGCGATTAGTTTCATCACCGCACGAGCGTGGGGCCGGTTCTGTCCCGTCTTCGAAATGATCTCTCCGTTAAGAAGCTCGTAGTGCCCCGTGAGCAGCCCGGCGTTCTCCATCCAGGTGACTTCACTGCGCGTCCACCGTTTACGGCCGTCAGGGGTAGGCTTCAGGAGGAGTTCACCCGTTCGCAGTTTGGGATCGGTGATAGTCGGTGCCGCCATCTAGCGTCGTGCTCCTTTGGATTTGTTATACACCAGGAATCGGGCGTCTGGCTGCCGGGTCAGAGCGGACTCGACCTGATCTCGGCGGGGCTGCGGGGGAAGCGCTTCGGGGTCTGGCCGGTCTTGGCGT
>DATLHN010000048.1:0-9683 GCA_035539875.1 Armatimonadaceae bacterium | reverse complement strand
GCGAGGCCCGTCCCGGCGCGCGGGCCGTCGAGAAAATCGCGCGCGTAGAAGAGGTACCAGCGGCCGTCCCGCGGGTCCCGGAACGGGTCGGCGTCGATCGTAAAGCCCTCGCCCGGCAGCAGGTCGCGCCCGGCGTCGCGGAACGGCCCCTCGGGGCTGTCCGCCACCGCGACGCGCAGGCGGTGCGCGAGGACGTCTTCGCGCGGGGCGGAAGAGTAGTAGAGGTAGAAGAGACCGTCCTTCTCCGCGACGGCGGGAGCCCAGTAGTCGGCGTTGAGCGCGCGGTGGGCGAGCGGCTCCAGCGCGCCGCCGACGTATTCCCAGTGCGCGAAGTCGCGGGAGCGCAGCACCGGAAATCGCCGCCCCGTTCCCGGGTCCGGCGCGCCAGTACCGTAGGCGTAGTAGATGTCCCCGACCCGCAGCGCGTACGGGTCCGCCATGTACCCCGACCAGACCGGGTTCGCATACGTCGATCCCGCCAGTGTGGCGCTTTCCATGTGTTCTCCTGACTCCAGCGTTACCGGCCGCGCTCCCCCGCGGGGTACAGGCGGCTCGCCGGGATCGGCTCGTAGGGCTGGCTCGGGCTGACCCAGGCCAGTTGCGCCCGTGCGCCCCGTACGTTCTCGAAGTACTCCACGCGGATGTCGTAGCGTCGGCCCGCCACCAGGTCGATCTTCCCCTGCTTCGCCGTCGGCGCGTGCTCCTCCCAGTCGTCGATCAGCAGCTTGCCGTCCACCCACACGCGTATGCCGTCGTCGGCGTACGTCTGGAACGTGTACGTCTCGCTGAAGCGGGGCTCAACCTGGCCGGACCAGCGCACGGAGAAGCCGTCCACCGGCAGGCCCGCCGCGGGCGCGGCCAGCCCCCAGTCGCGGTGGACTCCCGGTTCCAGGCGCGTCACCTTCGGCGCGGAATCGAAGCCGCGACCCGCGAAGTACTCGGCGCGCAGGCCGGTGCCCTTGCCGCCTTCGAGCGGCTTCGCGCCCGGCTCGCCGGAGGGGAGCGCCAGCGGGACGCCGGGCGGGACCGGGTGACCGAAATTCGGTGAGTCGTCGGCGTTCCAGGTGAAGCGCTGGGCGCGGGCGGTGCGCCTGCCCCAGGTGCCGTCGGTGTCGTCCTTGCCGTGGTAGACGATCCAGTCCTCCTTGCCGTCCGGCGACTTGCAGAAGCCGTTGTGGCCCGGCGTGTAGACCGCGCCGTCCGGCCCCTCGTAGAGGTGGAAGAGCGGCAGGGGGGCCTTGGACCAGGATTCGGGCCGCAGGAGGTTGCCGTCGGTGTTCGTGAGCATGCCGAGGGCGTAGTGGCGCGTCGTGCCGCCGCTCGCCGAATAGACCAGGAACGTCTTGCCGTTGCGCTGGAGCACCTCCGGCCCCTCGTTGACCGACCAGCCGTGCTTCTCCCAGTCGTACGTCGGCTCCGAGAGCAGGACGCGCGGCCCGGAGAGCGTGTACGGGTTCGACATCGGGGCGATGTAGATATTCTGCGGGCCGGTCTTGCTCACCTTGCGCCCGGACCAGATGAAGTAGAGCTGCCCCTTCGGCGTCTCGAACACGGAGCCGTCGATGGCGTACTCGTCCTCCTGCGGCACGACGATCTGCCCGCGGTCGATGTACGAACCCTGCGGGTCGTCGCTCGTGGCCTCCAGCACGAACTGCCGGCGGTCCGCGTCCGGCCCGGGGGTGGCGGTGTAGTAGACGTACCACTTGCCCCGGACGAAGTGAATCTCGGGCGCCCACACGTGCTGGGAGTTCGGCCCCTTCTCCGGCGCACGCCAGACCGTCACCTTCTTCGCCTCGTCCAGCCCTGTGATCGTCGGCGACTTCCAGATCTCGACGCTCCGGCCCGCGGTGAACGTGAAGTAGTAGAAGCCGTCGCGGTAGACGAGCCAGGGGTCCGCCGCCGAGCGCGAGCGCACGATCGGGTTCGTGAACGTCCCGGGGGGTAGTTTCGCCGCCTCTGCCACTGCCACAGCTGCCGCCGCCTTTCGCTGCGCCTTCGCCGGCGCGGGTTTCTTCGCCTGCTGCTGCGCGACCGTCGGGCTGCACGCCGCCGCCACTGCCGCTGCCCCCAGAAGGGCCGCAGAAGCGCCCACCGCGAGTCGCCCGCGCTTGGTTCTGATCTCAATGAGTCGTTTCGTGTTCATAAGGTTACCTGTTATCGCCCCGCCAGCCCCGTCAGCGAGATTCCCTTGATGATGTGCCGCTGGAAGAGCAGGAAGGCGATGACCACCGGGAGCGCGGCGAGCGACGCTGCCGCCATCATCGGGCCGTACTCCGTGTTGTAGCGCCCCTGGAAGACCGCGATCCCGATGGGCAGCGTCCGCATTTCCAGGCTGTCGGTGTAGAGCAGCGGCCCCTCGAACGCGTTCCACGCCCCCATGAAGGTGAAGATCCCGAGCGCGGCCAGCGCGGGCTTCGCCAGCGGCAGGATGACGTGCCGCAGCACGCCGACCGGGCCGCAGCCGTCGAGCACCGCGGCCTCCTCCAGCTCGGCCGGTATCTCCGAAAAGAACTGGCGCAGCAGGAACACCCCGAACGCGCTCGCCCCGGCGGGCACGATCAGCGCCAGGTAGGTGTCGAACCAGCCCAGGTAGCGCACGATCAGGTAGGACGGGATGAGAAGCGCCTGCCCCGGCACCAGCATCGTCGCCAGGATCAGCCCGAAGAGCGGGTCGCGTCCCCGCCACCGCAGCCGGGAGTAGGAGAACGCGGCCAGCGTGGTGACCACGAGCACCAGCGCGGTCACGCAAAGGGACACGAACACGCTGTTGCCCGTCCAGCGCCAGACCGGAAACTCCTCCACCTTCAGGAGGACGTTGCTGAAGTTCTCCAGGGTCGGCTGCCGCGGAAGCCAGCGCACCGCGCCGAGGCCGGCGATGATGTCCTCCGGCGTCTTGAGCGCCGTCGCGAGCATCCACCCGAGAGGCGCGAGAAAGAGCAGCGCGACCACGGCGAGGACCGCGTGCAGCGCGGCCTGCGGAAAGTCAAAACGTCGGCGGTTTCGTGCGGGGCCGCTGCTCATGCGACGCGCCCCTCCCTGCCGCGCCGCTCGGCGTTGAAGAGCCGGAACTGGGCCGCGGTGAGCAGAAGGACGATGGCGAAGAGCAGGTAGGCGATGGCCGCGCCGTAGCCGATCTCGTATTGGTTGAATCCCTGCTGGTACATGTAGAGTGCGAGCGTGAGGCCCGAGCGCGCGGGGCCGGAGCCGGGCGCGAAAAGGACGTAGCTCTGCCCGAAGACCTGGAACGAGCCGAGCACCGAGATGACGAGGCAGAAGAGCGTGGTCGGACGCAGGAGCGGCCAGGTGATGTGCCGGAACTGCTGCGCGCCGGTCGCGCCGTCGATGCGGGCCGCCTCGTAGTAGTCGTCGGGGATGCCCCCGAGTCCCGCCAGGTACAGGATCATGTTCCCGCCCGCCGTCCACCACACGGACAGCACCGCGATGGAGAACATCACCCAGGACGGGTTCGCCAGCCAGGGGATCGCCGTATAGGTCGGCAGCGGAAGCCCCCACCCGCGCAGTGTGTCGACAAAACCCTGCGCGGTCAGGTTCAGCAGGCCGACCTCGGTGTTGTACATCCAGCGCCAGAGCACGGCGACCACGGAGATCGAGATGATGACCGGCAGGTAGACGGCGACCTTGTAGAGCGTCGCGCCGCGCTTCAGGCGGCTCAGTCCGAGCGCGACGGCGAGCGAGACGGCGTTCCCGAGCGGCACCGCGACGAGCACGAAGAGCGCCGTGTTGCGCAGCGCCAGCCAGAAGATGTCGTCCGACAGCGCGGCCCGGTAGTTCGCGAGCCCGACGAACGGGTGGTCCCGCGCCAGCACGTGCCACTGGTGCAGCGACAGGTAGAGTCCGTACGCGACCGGCGCGAGCAGGAATACGGTAAAGAGGATGAGGTGCGGCAGGGCGAAAAGCCAGCCCGCGAGTTCGGCGCGCTTTCGTCCCTTCATGGCCGGTCCAGTACCTGTTTGACCCGGCGGTCCGCGTCGGCGAACGCCCGCTCGGGCGTCTCGCGCCCAAGCAGGACCGACTCGATGGCCGGGTCCACGAACGGGAAGATGGCGTTGGACCGGGGCGTCGGCGGCTCGTAGGCCACGTAGTCGAGTTGCTTCGCGGCCTGCGCGGGCGCGGGCAACGCGGCGAATTCGGGGGTCGCCAGCAGGTCGCGCCGCGCCGGGACCTGACCGCCCGCCGCCCAGGCGACGCTGTGGTCGGAAAGGAACGTCATGAGCCGCCACGCGTCGCGGGACGCGTCCTCCGGGATGCCCCGGGGCTGGGCGAGCAGGTGCGACCCGCCCCAGACGCCGCGCTCCGGGCCGAACTGCGGGGCCGGGGCGGCGGCCCAGTCCAGCCCCTTCTGCTCCTCAAGCGACGTCTGCATATAGATGCCTTCGAGCGCCATGCCTACGCGGCCGGTGCGGAACGCCAGCCAGGCGTCCACGCCCTCGGGCACCGGGGCCACCTTGTGGTCCGTGATCAGGCTCCGCATCGTCCGCGCCGCGGTCAGCGACCCTTCCGACGACAGGAACGGACGCTCCAGGTCCGGTGTCAGCACGCCGCCGCCGAACTGCGCTGCGTAGGTAAGGAAATTGGTCCGCTGCCAGGTGAATACGTAGCCCCACTGCTCGGGCTTGCCGTCGCGGTTGTTGTCGCGGGTGAGCGCCTTTGCCGCCGCCAGGAACTCGTCCCAGGTGCGCGGCGGCGCGTCGAGGCCCGCCTCGCGGAAGAGCTTGCGATTGTAGTAGAGGCAGATCGGGTGGACGTCGAGCGGGAGCGCGTACTGCTTCCCGTCCCAGAAAGACCCGCGCCAGGGAACGGGCGCGAAGTTGGCCGCCTGGAGGCGCGGCGCGTTCTCCCCGAGCGCGCCGAGGTCCTGGAGCGCGTCGTACGCGGCGAACTCCGGAAGGCGCGCGGCGTGGACGACGCAGACGTGGGGCGCGCCGCCGAACGCGAACGCGAGGGTCAGCTTGTCGTAGTACGTCCCCCACGGGATGATCTGCATCCGGACGTCGAGGTCCGGGTTCTCTTCCCGGAACCGGCGGACGAGTTTCTCCATCGTCTTGCCGTCCGGCCCGGTGAACCCGTTCCAGAAGTGCAGGACGCGCCGCCCCTTCGCGTCGCGCTCGTCGCGCACGGCCTGACGCCGCGATCCCGGGGAGCAACCCGCGAGCGCCGAGCCGCCGAGCAGCACCCCCGCCGCCGCGGCGCCGAACGCGGCGCGGCGCAGGAAGGCCCGCCGGGGCAAATTGTTCGAGATATCCGCCATCGAGTCATGGAGCGGGGAGGACACGCCGCCGCGCCCTCCCCGTAGGAGTGTACCGCTAACCGTTAGCGGTTCTGGCCGATCTGGTAGTCGCAGCGGTCGTTCGTGCCGACGAAGTTCTGCCGCCACATGGTCGGGCTGACGGTCGCGCCGCCGCTGTCGGTCACGTCCGGGCCGATCGCCTTCCAGGTCGTGCCCCACGAGAGCGCCTTGGCGTGGCCGTCGGCGAAGACGTAGTTTGCCATCGCGGTGTCGCGCGCGCCGCGCGGCGGATTCTCGGGCGTGCCGGAGCGCCAGGTGGCCTGGCTGCGCCGCGTGTCGGTGCGAGAGTGCCGGTCGTACGCCGCATTATTTGTGTAGTCGATGCAGACGTAGCCCTCGTTCGCCTCCCAGGTGGCGAGCTGGTTCCAGTTCGCGCCGTTGACGCCCTCGATGCTCTCGGCGATCACGATGGCGTCCGCGGGCCGGTCCAGCCGCGCCAGCGGTAGTGCGGTCCACGGGCCGTTCTCCTGGTTGCTAATGTTGTAGCGGTAGGAGGTCGGCATCGTCAGCCCCTGGGCAGGTCCCGCGGGGGGAGCGAAGGTGCGGTCGATGACGTCGGACGGGCAGCGGAAGACGCCGGTGCTCTTGATGTACGGGTAGATGGCCCCTTCCCATCCGGTGTTCCACGGCATCCCCCAGGTCATCCCGGGCTCGGCCTCGTCGTTGAAGTACGCCTTCGGAAGCGTCTCCTCGTGGTCCTGGGTGAACATCCCGATGGCGGTCGCGAGCTGCTTGGTGTTGGAAAGGCAGGACGCCTGTCGTGCCTTCTCCCGCGCCTGGGCGAACACGGGGAACAAGATCGCCGCCAGAATAGCGATGATGGCGATCACGACGAGAAGCTCGATGAGTGTAAAAGCCCGGGCGGCGGCGGCCACGGTGCCGGTGGGGTTCCTTCGAAATACCTTGCGCGTCATGGCGTCTTAGATCCTTTCAGTGAGCGTCGATGAGAGAGACATCATGGTCGGTCGGGTCACGCGCGTCTGCGTAGCCCCTTTGTCGTGAGCGCCGCGATCAGCGCGCTCCCGGAGCCTTCTGTCCCGGCTGGTTCGCATTCTTGTATTGCTCCGGGACAGGTCCTCCGACGCCCGGCTGCGGCGGCGGTACCGGCGGCAGGGCGGGCGGCGTCGCGGGTGGCTCTTCCTTCTTCGTGTTACAGCCCGTGAGCGCAAATCCCGCGCCTCCGGAAAGCAGAAGCAGCGCTGCCGCCGCCGCGGAGCGGGCAGCACGCGGTGCGTGTCGCATTTTCAACGAAACCTCCTCAAGATCGCCCCGCCCCTTCGTCGGGCGGGGTAAGTGTCGGCACGGATGAATCGCCGCTAGACTCGCGGACGCTCAGCGTGGTCGGCAGCAGGCGGTAGCGCGGCGGGATATCGCCGCCCTGAATCCGGTCCGAATCCAGGCGATCCAGCAGCATCGCGACCGCCGTCCGGCAGATCTCCTCCAGCGGGTAGGCAATGCTCGTGATCGGGACGTCCATCTGCGACACGATCGGCAGGTCGTCGCAGCCGACGAGCGCGATGTCGTACGGGACGCGGAGCCCCTTACGTCGCAGTCCCATCAGCGCCCCGACCGCCGTCATGTCGTTGAAGCACAGCAGGGCGTCGGGCCGCTCCTCGGGGCGCTGGCAGGCGATCTCCTCCGCGCGGACGCGCGCTGCCTCCGGGGTGTGGGACGCGCCGCCGTAGGGATACAGGTACGGCGGCCGCCCCGCGGCGCGCAGGCTCTCACGGTAGACGTCGGCGCGCGGGTCGCCGACGCTGTGCATGGCGTAATCCGGGGCCAGGTAGCCGATGCGCTGGTAACCCTGGTCGATCAGGTGCTGCATCGCGGCGCGCACCCCCCCGTCAAGGGCCGCCGCGACGGTGTCACAGCCGGGCAGTTCGTACCCGAGAACGACGGCGTTAGGCGTGCGCGGGGCGGCTTCGAGCCACTGGCGGATCTCGGTGATCGATTCGCTCCAGATCAGCAGGCCGTCCACCTGGCGCGACGCGAGGGTCTGGAGGAGGTGCAGGTCGCTGACCTCGTTCTGGCGGCGCATCGCGAGGACGCTCTCGTAGCCCGCCTTCTCCAGTTCGGCGGTGCAGAGCGACACGAGGCGTGCGAAGAACGGGTTTTCCAGTTCGCCGACGAGCAGACCGATGACCTGACTGCGGCGGGTGCGGAGCTGCTGCGCGGCGCGGTTGGCCGTGTAGCCGAGCTGACGGGCGATGTCGAGCACGCGCTGGCGCGTCTCGGCGGAGACGCGGGTGCTCCCCCCCGATCCGTTCAGCACGCAGGACGCGGTGCTCTGGTGCACCCGCGCCTGCCGGGCTATTTCGCGCAGCGTCGGCTTCACGTCAGTTCTTCCTCGAATCGACTGACCATACGTTCGGTCGCTGAGACCATTTAAAGGTCGCTTCACTGACCAAACGTTCGGTGTGGTTATTCTATACGTCCTCCGGGCTCGTTGTCAACGGGATTTTTCGTGCCTGCCGCAACCCCGCGCCTCCGACACGCGTTAACCACGTACGAAGCGGCGGAGCGAGGAAGCTGCGCCTGCTCGCGTGGGAGGTACAGGTTCGATGAAGAGCTTTGGCCCCGTTCTGCTCGCCGCCCTGACCGGGATACTGTTCGCGCTCGCTCTGCCGCCGCGGGACCAGGGATGGCTCGGCTGGATCGCCCTCACCCCCCTTTTGATCGCCGCGGCGCAGCCGGGCCGACGCCGCCTTCACGCGATCGGTTTGGGCATCCTCGCCTCGCTGGTGGCGGGCGGGGTCAACGTCGGCGTCGCCCCGGACCCCGGCGGCATGCGCTACGCGTACCTGCCCTACCTCTGGATCGGACTCGTCCTCGGCTCGGTCGCGGTCGCGGCGACCGAAGCGGGCCGCCGCTGGTGGCCGGCGGGGGCGGGCCGCAATAGCGCCGCGGCGGCGTTGCGCAGTGCGGCGTTCGTCGCGGCCTCGGGCGTCGCCGTCGAATGGCTGACCACCTTCTCGCCGCTGCCGGTCGGCGTCGCGCTCACCCAGTACCGCAGCGTGCCCGTCCTCCAGACCGCGTCGGTCGCGGGGGTCTGGGGCGTGTCGTGCCTGCTCTACCTCGCCAACGCCACGATCGCCGACGCCCTGCTGCGTCGCCGCGTCCTCCCCGGCGTCGCCCTGCCCGTGCTGGCCGTTACCGTCGGCGTGGCTCTGGCGGGCTGGGTCGCCTCCCGTCTGCCCGTCGCTGCTCACCCGACCCTGCGCGTGGCCGCGATCCAGGACTTCACCGGGGACGGTGTGAAAGGGCTGCACCCGGCGCGCATGGCGGAGGAGAACTCGCCCGACTCCGCCGCGCTGACGCGGCAGGCGGCGGCGCGGGGGGCGAAGCTCGTGGTCTGGACCGAGGGGGGTCTGGGCTCAAGTTTCCACGCCGACAACCCCTATGACGAGACGCTTCAGCTCGCCCGCGAGGCAGGCGCGCACCTTGTCGTCGGCTACACGCAGTACGCAGAACCGGACGCCGCCGACGCGCGCGACCGGAACCGCGCCGCGCTGGTCTCGCCGGGGGGCGACGTCCTAGGGACGCACACCAAGATCAAGCTGTTCCTCGGGGAGCGCGCCGCCGTGCAGCCCGGCAGCCGCACGGACGTCTTCGACACCGAAGTCGGGCGGGTCGGCATGCTGATCTGCTTCGACACATGTTTCCCCGCGGTCGTCAGGCAGAGCGCGCGGGGCGGCGCGCAGATCCTCGCCGTTCCCAATTACGACCCGCCGACGCCGGGAGCGACACTGCACCACCTGCACGCCGCCGTGGTCCCGTTCCGCGCGGTGGAGAACGGCGTCGCCATCGTCCGCGCGGACCCGAACGGCCGCTCGCAGATTCTCGACCCGCAAGGCCGTACGGTCGCCGAAGCCCCGCTCTACCGCGCCGAAGCCCTGGTAGCCGACGTGCCGCTCGGCAGCGGCACCGGCACGCTCTACACCCGCTTCGGCGACTGGTTCGCCTACGCCTGTGTCGGGCTGAGCTTCTCCCTCCTGGCGGCGCAGGCGGCCGGGCCGTCCGTCAGCCGCGGCGGAACTCGACGTAACCCCACTTCTCGGGGACGTGCATGTTGACCTCGAACTGCGGGGACCAGACCCAGTTGTCCTCCGGGCCGGGCTCCTTGACGTACTTGCCGTTCTCGACGCGGTAGCGCCACTGGACGCGCGAGAAGTTGACCCGCCACGCGTCGCCGTCGCGCGGGGGACACGCCATCTTGCCCGCCTTCTCGGCCAGTGACTTCCAAGGCAGCGCGAACTCGACGGACCAGCCGCGGTCGGCGTCCGACGGGTCGTTCACCGTGCCATCGAGGTGAACCGCGTGGCGCATCCCCGGCAGCAGCCACTCGTGGCGCGCGGGTCCGCCGTCGCGGTAGGTC
>DATLHN010000047.1:0-12646 GCA_035539875.1 Armatimonadaceae bacterium | reverse complement strand
CGTCAGGTCGGCATGATGTTGTAGCCGGTGCCGGTGAGGTAGCCGAGCGCCATCCACAGGACCGCGTTCACGCTGTCGCCGACGATCAGGCCGAGGAAGAAGGGCAGCGCGTTCGCGTACCCCCGCATACCCCCGTAGCGCAGCAGGACGCTCTTCGCTACCCAGCCGATGAAGAGCGAGAACCACATCGTGTGCATGGAGTGGACCGACGCCGCGAGGAAGCCGATGGGGTGCAGTCCCGTGCCGAGCAGGCCGCGCGCCACTAGCAGGCCCAGGACGCCAACGAACCCGCCCGCGACGTGCAGGAGGTTCGAGGGCGCGCCGGGGTAGGGGACGCTCGCTGCGTTGCCGAAGAAGCGGAGCGGTATCTGCGGGCCGTCGCGGTACGTCCAGGCGTTCGTCATCGCGTTCCCGCCGCCGTTCAGGTAGGGCAGGCTGAGCGACGCCCAGACGGAGACGGCCACGCCGACCACGAGCGCCGCTACCATCGCGCCGAGCAGAGGGCGCAGCGGGGTGCGCGACACCTCCGCCCCCTTCAGGCCGTTCAGCACCGAGGGCAGCAGCATCTCGCGCGTGTTGTAGATGAACGATCCCTCGGCGCGGTACAGCGTGTAGAGCGACGAGAGTGGGAAGGGCCCGGTACCGAGTGTCGGCGCGAGCACGTCGATGGTGGCGAACGGCATCGCCATGAAGAGCATCCCCGCCTGGCAGACCGCCCACCCGATCACCACGAAGGCCAGCGTCACCATCAGCAGCGACAGCGCGATCAACGGGACGGGCACGCCCGCCGCCCACTCCCACGCCGCCATCCCCGCGTAGCAGAGCGCCAGTCCGAGCAGCGCGGCCCGGTAGCCGAGCATCTCCTGCGAGTCGTCGACCTGCCCGGCGCGCGGCCCGCCGGTCGCCTTCTCCCAGACGTCGCGCAGGTGGTTGCGTGCGGCCCAGAGCGTCCACAGGACTAGCGCGACCGCCCCGCCGAACGCCTGGAGCGAGTGGAACATCTTCCAGCTGTAGCCCGAAAGCGACCCCGGCATGTCCCAGTTGTAGAGCGCGCAAAGCAGTATCTCACCCTTGTAAAGCAGGAAGAAGAACCAGAGAGAGAAGCAGACCTCGGCCGAAAGCAGGAACGAAAGGCCCACGACCAGGAAGAAGACCGCCGCCTCGAACCTCCCGATCTGACTGCCCGGAGGCGAGGTGAACATAGCCTCCAGGTTCCATTGGAGCGGCAGGTCGGGGATGCTCGGGTAGAGAAGATGCAGGCCGCGCAGGGAGTGAACTGCGGTGACCGCGCCGAACGCGACCCAGAAGAGCGGGCTGCGCAGCAGGGGCGCGACGGTCCGCCCCGCCCCCGGCTCCTCGGTCAGCAGCGCGGGCACGGCGACCAGCGGGAAGGCGAACCGCTCGTTCTCGACCCACTGGCGGCGCAGGATGCTCGCCACGCAGAAGGTCGCGCCGAGGAAGAACAGGGCGAATAGACCCCACGCAGCGAGCGGACCTATCCACGCCCCCCACGGGACGTGCTCCTGGCCGCGCGGGTACCCGACGAAGAAGGCGCGGGCGGCGTCCGCGTCGTGCATCTTCAGCCACTCGGGAGTCGCGCCCCAGACCTTGCGCTCCCACTCGTTGCGCTCGTCGGAGAAGTAGTGCGGGGCGGCGATGTTCGGGACGAACGTGCGCATCATGCCCGAGGACGGGATGCCGGACGCGACCAGCGTCAGCGTCCAGACCGTCAGCATCTCGCCGCGGGTGAACGCCCGGGCCGGGGCGACGCGCCGCAGGAGCGCGTTGACCGGCCCGGCGAGCAGGAACAGCAGGAACAGGGAGGCGATCGGGAACTGGTTGCCGCCGACGTTCGTGGCGGAGACCTTGTAGTTGTTGTAGGGAGTGAAGGCGCAGAGCAGTCCGACCGCCGCGAGGCCGATCAGCACCGCCCGAACCGTGATCGCACGCTGCCGCATGCCCCGTGCCCCCGTGTAACGCGCGCCCCCTTACCCGTCGATGCGGACCTCGAAGTCGAGGACGAGGCGGCCGTCCTCGGCGCGCACCTGCGCGTTCTTGACGTGCCGGAGCAGGGCTTTCGGGTCAAGATTGGCGGGCGGCGCGGCAGCAGCAGGCGTCGCCTCCGTCGCGGCGGCGTCGCTCTGGCCCTGCTTCAGCACCTCGGCGAGGATCTCGTTCAGGACCTCCTGCTTCACCGGCACGCTGCCGCGTACCTGGAGGCCCGCGAAGTCCCGCAGGTCGTTCGCCAGATATTTATCGAGGAAGTTCGCCATCGGTCGTGTCTTTCCTGTCGTCGATCTGTAGTGCGAGGTCCCAGTAGAGGACGCCGGGACGCACGTTCGCGCGGCACACGCGCACCAGGGGGATCAACCAGTCGAGCCCGCCCCGGCGCAGCAGAAGCCCGAGGTCCAGCGCGACCTGGCGGCCTTCCACCTGTATCCAGTCCGGCAGTTGGGGGAGGTTCAGCGCCAGCTCGGACAGGCCGCCGCTGGTCAGGGTAAGGTGCAGGCGCGGATCGGAGGGCACGCGCACTTCGGGGTGTACCGTCGCCTCGAAGCGGAGCGGGACGTTAAACAGGAACGCGCGCACCGTTATCTCCAGCGCGATCCGGTCGGTGTCCAGGAGGAGCAGGCGGAGCCGCTGGACGGCCCCGCGCTTCGCCGGGTCCGCGGGCCGACCCGCCAGCAATAGGTCGTCCACCACCGCCTGCGTCAGCGGGACGCGCGCCTCTACGACCGCGCCGGAGAGCGACGGGAAGCCGGTTGCCTTCTCGCGCTCGTACAGCCGCGCCAGCACGCCCGCGACCGCCCCGCCGACGTCAGTTCCCATCGCGCCCGTCGGGCGGCGTGTCGCCCCTCTCATCGTCGCGATCGTCGCCGGGCGTCTCCACGCCTTCGTACACGTCCGCGAGTCGCAGCGTCACGCCGACACTTTCCAGGGTGATGGTCGCGTCCCGCCCGAGGGCGGCGTGGTACGTCCAGTCCTCCCCGGCACGCGCGAACCGCTCCACCACGGCGCTCGTCTGCGACACCAGCACGTACTCCCGCAGGGATTCGATCCGCTGGTAGCGCAGGAACTTCTCCCCCCGGTCGAATCCCTCGGTCGATTCGGACAGTACCTCCACGACCAGTACCGGATTCAGCAGTGTGTCGAGGACGCCGTCCTCGAACTCCGGCTCGCCACAGACCGCGGTGATGTCCGGATAGAAGTACCGCCGACTACGTGGGATGCCCACGCGCATATCGCTCGTAAACGCCTGGCAAGAACCGCCGCGCAGACCAATCCAGAGCAGGGCGAAGAAGTTGCCGGAAACGCGGTTATGCTCGAACGTCGCGCCGGACATGGCGACGACCTCGCCGCCGTGGTACTCGTGGCGGAACTCGCTGGCGCGCTCGAACGCCAGGTACTCCTCGGGCGAGACGAAAACGGGCTGGTCGGGCTTGGACTGGACGGCCATGAGGTTCTACGGATTATCTTACCCGGAAGCCTGTCCGGTCGAGACCGGCGTTTCGTACCGCTCACGGTGTTTCTCCATCAGGGCGCGGTAGGCCGGGTCCTCGCGGGCCGCGCGCCACTTCTTGTAGAAGATGCGCGCCGCCTCCGCCTTCTCCGGGTCCTCGGGCGAGCGGGGGAGCTCCGCGCGGCCGTGCGCGCCGCTTCGCCCCTTTCTGTCCTCGGGAACCGGGCCGTCGTACTTCCTGCCGCCCCGGTGGTTCGCGTAGCGGCGGGCGCGGGTGTAGCCCATCTGGAGGAACTTGCGCGCCATGTCCGCCCCGACGAAGTCGCCGTCGGCCAGGTAGGCACGGAACTTCTCGTAAAGCGCGTCGGCGGACTCGCGGGCGATCTCCGGGGTGCGGAAGCGCCACAGCGGCAGCAGGTCGCCCTTGTACGGCTCGACGAGCAGCACGCCCTGCTCCCCCTTGCCCACGCGGTACAGGTCGGGCCGCTCCCGGAAGTCGACGCTCTTGAAGTCCAGCGAATAGTCGAACACGGCAGCCATTCTGATGGAAGGATGCCCCGGATGGCGCGGCGGATAAACGTAACCCGGCGCAGCCGGATGCCGATTATCCGGCAACACCTGCCGCGCCGACAAGTCGAAGATTCTGACGGACGGGCGTGGCGGATACGCACGCTCGGTTCGGGCCCTTCACTCCCTTTCCCCCGCGCGCCGCCGCAGCGCGAGCAGGCCGGTGGTGCCGACGCCCAGGGTGACCAGGGCGAGCGTGCCCGGTTCGGGGACGACGACGGCACTGCCGCTCAGGCGCAGGCCCGGCGCCCGCTCGGCGGCGATGGTCCGCCCCGCCCCCGCCTCGTTGCGGTAGATCGTGCCGGGCCCGGCCAGCGCGCTGTCCCAGTGCCCCACGCTGTTCCCATCGCTCGAGGCCACCAATACGTAGCTCGTGCCGGCCGTCAGGACCGGACCCGCCGCGGAACTGAACGAGGCGAGCGGGATGGGACTCCCGGAGGCCACCGGCGCGGGGCCGACGACGGTGAAGAGCTGGGACTGCGGGAACCCGGCCGGGGTAGCCGTGTACAGAGTGATCCGGAACGGGTCCAACCCGACCGTGCGGCTCAGGGTGAGTTCGATCAGGCTCAACTGCCCCGTCAAGGTCGGCGTGAAGACCACACCCTCGCTGACCACCTGGAATCCGGTCGCGCCGGGGCCCGCGACTACGGACCCGCCGGACGGGGAGTAGGTGGTGAAACTGCCGATGTTGGCGAAGAGCGTCTCGGCGCGCGCTGCCGCGGGCGAGAGAAGGGCCATTGCCGCGAAGGCGACGAGGAGGGGCGGGGAGCCCGCACGGGCCCGCCGGTAGCGGTGGCGTGAGCGCATCCGGGTGGCGCGGGGCCTGCGAGCAGTGATCGAGGCAGTGATCGACATCGAAACAGTCCTCCCTGGCTGGTCGGCCGGCGGTCGGCCTCCGCCGACGCGGCAGCCGTGCCGCACCCGGTTGTTCGGTAGGCGGGACTATTTTCCCTTCGTCCGCTGGGCGAAGGACCGTCGTGAAAACCGATGCCCGGGCGCGCCGACACCGCCCTGGCCTTCGGAGTAGCCGTGCGCTTTACCATCCCTGGTCGACGTCCCATGGTCAACGTCCGGGCCGCGGACCGTGGCGGCGGGCCCTGCCGGAACCATTGACGGGAGACGACGAAGCGCCCGGCATCTGCCGGGCGCTTCGTCGTCTCCACGGACCGAAGTCACGTGTCCGAGCTGGGCCTTAGAGCTGGCTGAAGGTGAGCACGATCCCCGCCGCTTCGGTCCCCGCGGCGCGGGTGTTGGTCTGGGCGTTGGTGGGCGCCTGGGCGGTGACGCCGCTGGAGACGGTGCGGCCGCGGGCCCACTTGGCGTGGCCGTCGGCGCACAGGAAGTTCGAGCCCTCGTTGTGCCGCGCGCTGGCCAGCCGGGGCGCGCTCTGGTCGGTGAAGTTGCGCTCGGGGACGCCGACCGGGCCGGTGCGGTAGGAGCCCCGGTCCAGCCCGCCCGCGCTGCCGCCGGTCGCCACGACGGGACCGCTGGCGGCGGGGGAGCGGGTGTCCAGCGGCGAGGAGGCGATCAGGTAGCCGTCGTTACCGGAGATCTCCACCAGTCCGACGGTCGTCGCGGGCTTGGTCAGGTTGTTGTCGGCCAGCTGCGCCAGGTTGGCGTTCATGGCGTAGGAGATCACCGAGTTGTTCGGAGCGCCGGCCGGGACTTCGGTGTCATCGCTGGGGCACTTGAACAGCTGGGTGGACTTGACGTAGGGCTGCACCTGCTGGGCCCAGCCCTTACCGCTCGGGAAGGTGGTGCCGGTCGAGGTAGTGGTGAACACGTTGCCGGAGGGCCAGGTCTCGTCGTAGTCCTGAACGTACTGCATCAGCGCCAGGCCGATCTGCTTCTCGTTGGACAGGCAGGCGGTCTGCCGGGCCTTCTCCCGGGCCTTGGCGAAGACCGGGAAAAGGATCGCGGCCAGGATCGCTATGATCGCGATAACCACCAGCAGTTCGATCAGGGTGAAAGCGGAAGCGGCGAGGCTCTGGGTGCGGCGGCGAGAGATCATCTAATCCTCCTTCGGACGGGCGGCACGCCGCAATCAATCGGATCTGCGGCAGAACGGAGACGGCATCATCAACCGGTTTATGAAGGGATTCTACCACAGCCCCACAGAATATCAACCGGTTTATTGTACTTTTTTCAGGAGGGCGATGCGAACCGGCGACGGGGACCCGCCGTCCGCCTGTGTTTCGCCGGGAGGGCACGTTCGCGCCGATCGCGGCTCCGGGATTGGGCGTATACTTTTCCTATGGCGCTCCCGACCGGCACCGTCACGTTCCTGTTCACGGACATCGAGGGCAGCACCCGGCTCTGGGAGAAGCACCCGGATGCCATGCGGGTCGCCCTCGCCCGCCACGACGACCTGCTCGCCCGCGCGATCGCCGCGGCGGATGGCTACGTCTTCAAGACGGCGGGCGACGCCTTCTGCGCTGCGTTCGCCACGGCGACCAGTGGCGTTGCCGCGATGCTTGCCGCCCAGGTCGCTCTCCTCGCGGAACCGTGGCCCGAGGAGACGCCGATCAAGGTGCGGATGGCGCTGCACACGGGGGCGGTCGAAAGCCGGGACGACGACTACTTCGGGCCGCCGCTCAATCGGGTCGCGCGGCTGCTGTCCACCGGACACGGCGGGCAGTGCCTGCTCTCCGCGGCCAGCCGGGTGCTGGTATGGGACGGCCTGCCCGCGGGCGTCTCGCTGCACGACCTCGGCTCCCACCAGCTCAAGGACCTCGCACAGCCCGAGCAGGTCTATCAGCTCCAGCACGCCGCGCTCCCCGCCGCGTTTCCGCCCCTCCGCTCCCTCTCGACGCAGCCCAATAACCTGCCCCACCAGCTCACCAGCTTCATCGGGCGCGAGGAGGAAGCTGCCGCGGCTCAGGGCTTGCTGGAAAGCCACCGCCACGTGACCCTGACCGGCGCGGGGGGCACCGGCAAGACCCGCCTCGCGCTCCAGGTCGCGGCCGACCGGCTCGAGAAGTACCCGGACGGGGTGTGGCTCATAGAACTGGCGGCGCTCGCCGATCCGGGACTGGTGCCGCAGACCGTGGCCGCGGTTTTTGCCCTGAAGGAGGAGACGGGAAAGCCTCTGCTCCAGAGCCTGGCCGAATATCTGAAAAGCAAGGACCTGCTCCTCGTGCTGGACAACTGCGAGCACCTGCTCGATGCCTGCGCGAAGCTGGCCGACACCCTCCTGCGCCAGTGCCCCCGGGTACGAATCCTGGCTTCGAGTCGGGAGGTGCTCGGCATCGCCGGGGAGCGCACCTACCGGGTACCGTCGCTCTCCCTGCCCGACCCGGAGAAGCCCCAGACCCCCGAAAGCCTCGCGCCCTTCGAAGCCGTGCGCCTCTTCATCGACCGCGCCGTGAAGGCGCAGGACGCGTTCGCGGTGACGAACGCCAACGCGCCCGCCGTCGCCTCCATTTGCCATCAGCTGGACGGCATCCCGCTCGCCCTCGAACTGGCGGCGGCGCGGGTGCGGAGCCTTTCCGTCGAAGAGATCGATAGCAGGCTAGACCAGCGGTTCCGCCTCCTGACCGGCGGCCCGCGCACGGCGCTTCCCCGGCAGCAGACGCTGCGCTCGCTGGTCGACTGGAGCTACGACCTGCTCGCCGAACAGGAGAAGACCCTCCTTGCACGGCTGTCCGTGTTCGCGGGCGGCTGGACCCTGGAGGCGGCGGAGGCGGTCGGGGCGGGGGACGGCGTCGAGGAGTGGGAGGTGCTGGACCTACTGGGCGCGCTGGTGGACAAGTCGCTCGTGCTTTACGAGGAAGGCGCGGCCGGGGGAGCGCCGTCGCCGCCGCGCTACCGTCTTCTGGAAACCATCCGCCATTACGGCCGGGAGCGTTTGAAGGAGAATGGCGAGGAGGTGGAGGCCCGCCAGCGCCACCTGGACTTCTTCGTGGCGCTTTCGGAGGAGGCGGAACCGCACCTGCTCGACGAGAATCAGCAGGACTGCGTGAAGCGCCTGCAGGCGGAGGCGGACAATCTGCGGGCCGCGCTGACGCAGAGCCGGCAGAGCGACACACAGGCGGCGCTGCGCCTCGCGGGCGCACTGACCTGGTATTGGTCCTTCACGAACACGGTCGGTGAGGGACGCGCCAATAGCGCGGCGGCGCTGTCGCTGCCCGGGGCACGGGAAAGAACGGCGGCGCGCGCCAAAGCACTGATAGGAGCAGCCTTCCTGTCGGATCCGGCGGAGGCCCGATCCTACGCGGTAGAGGGTCTCTCCATCGCCCGCGAAGTCGGCGACGAGCTGCTGATCGTATGGGCGCTCCTGAGGATGGGCGACACGGCGTCGGGTGAGGGCAACCATCAGGCAGCCCGGGAACACCTGACGGAAAGCCTGGCGCTCTGCCGGGCGATGGGGTACTGGCCCGGCACCCTGTGGGCGCTCAACCACCTGGGGATGACCGCCCTACGGCAGGGCCGTGCCGCCGAGGCGCGGGACCACTGGGAACGCGCCGTCGTGCTGGCGCGCGACGGGCACTTTGACAGCCGCATCTGCTTTACGCTCAACTGCCTGGCCAAGCTCAACCGCGACGAGTCCCAGCCGAAAAACGCGCTAGGACTCGCCCGCGAGAGCCTGGCTCTGGTACGCGCGGCGGGGAGCAGGACGGATTTCTGGTGGACGGCCGAGATCGTAGCGGACCTGCACCTGGACCTGGGGGAATTCGCGGACGCGCGGAGCCTTCTGTCGGAGGCGGAGGCGTTCCGAAAGGCCGAAGGTTGGGAGGAGTGGCTCCAGCCCCAGATCACGATGGTTCGGGCGTGCCTCGGCCTGGGGGATTACGACGCCGCCCGATCGTACCTGGAATTTAGCGCGGGCATGGCGGGCTCGGACGAGAACGGCTGGCTCCAGCAGTACCGGGGCGACGTCGCCCTGGCGCGCCAGGATAGGGACAAATCCCGTCTTTTCTATCGGAATAGTCTGCGCCTTTTCTGGAAGCAGCGGGACAGGGCAGGGGTATTTCTCGCGTTGTCCGGCCTGTCCGCCACGGCGGAGGAGCCGGAACGGTCAGCGCGGCTTCACGGCGCGGCAGACGCGTTGAGCCGGGCGGAAGAGCCTGTCCGCCGCATCCTGAAGTCTCACGCGCGGCAGCGGCAGATGTACGAGAGCGCGGTAGCCGCGTCGCGTGTTGCGCTGGGCGACGCCTCCTTCGCTGCCGCCCGGGACGCAGGGGAGGCGATGCCTCTGGATGCAGCGGTTGAGTACGCGCTTGGGGAGGGGTGAGCCCGACGCGCGCTACCGCGGCGCTTCTCCTTCCGCGGCGACGTCGGCCGGCAGCAGTCGGGGCGCGAGCAGGTGGACGAGCGCCAGCGCCGCCAGGTAAGCGACGCCGCAGACCAGGAAGATCGGGACGTAGTTGCTGCCGGTCCGCTCCAGAATGCGGCTGACGACGCCCGCGAAGACCATGCCGCCGAGCGCCCCGGCCGTGCCTGCGATCCCGACCACCGAGCCGACGGCGTTTTTCGGGAACAGGTCCGACGCCAGGGTGTAGACGTTGGCGGACCAGCCCTGGTGAGCCGCCGCCGCCAGACCGATCAGGCCGACCGCGACCCACAGGTTCTGCGTCACGACGGCGAAGGTGACGGGGACGACGCAGAGCGCGCAGAGCAGCATCACGGTCTTGCGCGCGGCGTTGACGCCCCACCCGCGCCGCAGCAGCAGCGACGAGAGCCACCCGCCGCCGACGCTGCCGACGTCCGCGATCAGGTAGATCGCGACGAGCGGAAGGCTGAGGCTGGACAGGCCGATGCCGTACTGCTTCTTGAGGAAGTCGGCCAGCCAGAACAGGTAGAACCACCACACGGGGTCGGTCAGGAGCTTGGCGACAGCGACCGCCCACGTCTGCCGGTGGCGCAGTAGGCGCGCCCACGGCACCCGCTCCGCCGACTCTGGCGGGTCGCTGTGGATGAGGGCGAGTTCGGAGGCGCCGACGCCCGGATGGCTGCCCGGCTGCCGGTACATGGGGAGCCAGAAGGCGAGCCAGACGAGCCCGACCGCCCCGGTCACCAGGAACGCCGCGCGCCAGCCGTAGTGCAGGGCGATCCAGGGCACCGCGAGCGGCGTCAGGACCGCGCCGACGTTGGACCCGGCGTTGAGGATGCCGAAGGCGAGCGCGCGTTCGCGCCGGGGGAACCACTCGGCGACGGTCTTGGTGGCGGCGGGGAAGTTGCCCGCCTCGCCGAGGCCGAGCACGAACCGGGCGACGCCGAATCCGGCGGCGCTGCTGGAGAGGGCGTGGCCCATCGCGGCGATGCTCCACACGAGAAGCGACAGGGCGTAGCCGAGCCGGGTTCCCAGCCGGTCGATGAGGCCGCCCGCCGCGAGCAGACCGAGCGCGTAGGCGGCCTGGAACGCCATCACGATGTTGCCGTACTCGGCCTCGCTCCAGCCGAGGGCGGCGGAAAGCTCCGGCTTGAGGATGCCCAGGACCTGCCGGTCCACGTAGTTGATCGTGGTGGCGAAGAACAGCAGCGCGCAGATGCGCCAGCGGTACCGCCCGACCGGCGTCGGGCCGGCGAAGTCGGACGCGGGGAGGGCGCTCAACGGGCCGCCGACCCCGCCGACGCGCCGACCGGGCCGTATATCTCCGCCTCCAGGATCTGGAGCGTTCCCTTCGCGGCTTCCGCGGACGACTCGCCCGCCGCCCCGGTGCCCGTCGCGCCCGTGACCTCGACCACCTGTCCGAAGGCGTCCTCGTCCGCCCCCGCCTTTCCCGCCAGCTCGATGGTAAGGCTGCGGCCCGTCGCGGGCGGGAAGGTGAGCGTGACGTAGCCCAGGCTGCGCGGCGTCTCGCCCGTGAAGACGACGCGGTCTCCCACGCGCACCCGGACCGGGTAGGAGCGCGAGCGCCAGCCGCCGAGCTTCAGCGTTACCTCGCCGATGATCGCGGGCGCGGCGAACTCGTAGCGCACCCAGCCCGTGCCCGCCGCGCCGTCGCTGCGCCAGGAGGTCGTCTCGTCGTCGTCGAGCGTGAGCGCGGCCTGGTCGGGGTTCGACCCCGCCGTGACGCGGGCGACGGCCACGGGCAGGCGGGACGGGGCGAACGCGTCGCCCGCCGGGGTCGGCCCGCGCCCGAGGAACGCGGGCGGCGCGGCGGGGAGCGCCGCCAGCCCGTTCTCTACGGTCACGGGGCGCGACGTCAGCATGACCGTCGCCGGTCTCAGCCCCTCCGCGGTGGCCGTCAGCGTGATGGCGCCCGACGTCGCGGCGGACCGGACCAGCACGCGGTTGACGCCGCACTCCACGGGCAGGCGCTTCGACAGGACGTGGTTCTCCGGGCCCTGCGCGATGCCGCCGCGCCACTCGGCCGGGCCGGATAGGGCGAAGGCCACGACGTTCAGCGCGGTCGGGCAGCGGCGGCCCCGGGCGTCCACCACCTCGACGTCCACCAGCGCCAGGTCCGCGCCGTCGGCGCGCAGCCCGCCCGGGCCGGTGCGCGGCGTCAGCCGCAGCGCGGCCGGCGGCCCCGCCGTTTCGTGAGCGTCCTCGCAGACCGCCTTCCCTTGCGCGTCGTAGCCGACGGCCTTCAGCGTACCCGGCTCCCACGCCACGTTCTTGAACGTGAAGAGGAAGCGGTGCGTCTGCTCGCCGGGGCCGACGGGCTTGCCGTTCCGCAGCAGCTCCACCCGCTCCGCGCCGGAGACGACGTACACGTCCTTGACCGTGCCCGGCGCGTAGTTCCAGTGGCCGACGAGGTGGGCGCGGGGCTTCTCGACGTCCACCCATCCGTCCCACATGACCCGGTGGGCGAACCAGCCGTCCTTGGGGAGGCGCACGGCGTCCACCTCGCCGCTGCGCCGGTAGTTCTCCGCGCCCCGGTGGTGCGTGTTCGAGTCCGAGAAGATGATGTTGACCCCGCCCGCGTTCACCCGCCGCCCGGTCCCGGGCCGCTCGCGCCAGTAGTCGTACCACCGGGCGACGTTCTCGACCGCGTGCGAGTCCTGGTTGCGGTTGTAGATGGCGGCGGACTGCCCGTTGTGCTCGGGGCCGTCGCCGTCCTTGTGGAACGGCGGCGACAGCTCGTCCCAGAACTTGCGCGCGGCCTCGTCGCGGGAGTACTCGGTCTGCCAGAGCGGCTTGGTCGCGCTCTTGTTGATGTAGAGCATCTCGCCGCCCCACTCGGCGGTCTTGCTGCCCAGCATCTCGCGGCTGCCCATGGCCCGGCCCCCGTGCGGGTCGTACTGTTGCTTCAGGGCGAGCATCTCGGCCATGTGCGCCTCGCTGACGCCCTTGTTCCCGGCCTCGTAGAACAGGACGCTCGGGCTGTTGCGATTGTAGACGATGGCGTCGCGCATCAGGGCGACGCGCAGCTCCCAGCGCCGCCCGTCCACGTCCCGCTCGCTGTCGCCCGCGGGCAGCGCCTGCATCAGGCCGACCCGGTCGCAAGATTCGACGTCCTGCCGGGACGGGGTGACGTGCATCCAGCGCACGAGGTTGGCGTTCCCCTCGACCATCATCCGGTTCGAGAAGTCACTCACCCATGGCGGGATGTTGATGCCCACGGCGGGCCACTCGTTCGTGGTCCGCTGGGCGTACCCCTTGAGATGCAGGGCGCGCCCGTTGAGGCGTACCATGCCGTTTCCGAACTGCGTCTTCCGGAAGCCGGTGCG
>DATLHN010000046.1:0-14598 GCA_035539875.1 Armatimonadaceae bacterium | reverse complement strand
GGGGCGTCAGATCGGCTGGCGCTCGACGGACGGCCTGCAGAACAGCGGCGTCGTGACGTTCGACCCGGTGGACGACGGGCGCACCCGGGTGACCGTCCAGATCACCTACAATCCGCCGGGCGGCATCGCGGGCGACCTGATTGCCGGGCTCGGTGCGGGTAAGACGTTCGAAAATACGCTTCAGGAAGACCTGGAGAACTTCGCCCGCCTCGTGGCCTCGGCCCCAGAGGGCGCGCTCGACCCGCACTCCTCGGAATACCTGTTCCACCGCGACAGTGCGGCGGCCCAGGGGATGACGACCCCGGCCCAGAACGAGACCATGGACGAGGACGACGCGGAGTTTCTGGCTGAGAACCCGCCGCTGACGGGCCAGCGCCGTTAGGGAGCGGCCATCCGGTCGCTGACTCGTTGATTCAAGCCCTGGCATGGGCGCGGCTCTCACGGCCCGCGCGTGCCGGGGCTTTCGTTTCAGTGCCGCAAGGAGGAAACCGCGATGCCGGTTCGAACGCTAAAGTCCCGTAAACTGCCCATGCCCGTCGCACCGCCCTCGGCGGACCAGGACTTCGAGATCGCGGAGCCGGCGATGCCCGTGCCGGTCACGTCGTCGGTGCTGCGCGGCCTTTGCTACGACATCGACGCGGCGACGCTCGACGTGGTCTTCCGTTCCGGCGCGATCTACCGCTACGCCGGGGTCCCGTCCAACGTCGCCGGTCAACTTCTGGAGTCGGGCAGCAAGGGCAAGTACTTCAATCGCTTCATCAAGGGGCGCTACCTGACCCGCCGCGTGCGCTGACCCGCTTCCGAACGAGGCACCGCTTGGGGAGTATCGTGGTGGAGGTTACCGAGATGTTTCCCTATCGACTGCTCGTTCTGGTCCGTTCGACCGTGCTGCGCTGGGTCCGCTACGACGCCGCCTCGGCGACGATGGAGATCGCCTTCCGGTCGGGTGCGGTCTACCGTTACGATTCCGTCCCGGAGACAGTTGCCGACGCGCTCCTCGCGGCGGAGAGCAAGGGCGCGTTCTTCAACCAGGTCATCCGCCGCCAGTTTACCGGCCAGCGGGTCCACGGCCCATGCACGTACGCCTGCTAAAGGCTCCGGGTGTGTTATCCTTCAGGTGAGGGAGACACGACACGCCCATGCGCCCCGTTGTCCGACAGATCACCGCCCTCGGCGTGTGCGCCGCCGGGTTGGTCGGCGCCGTGCTGCACTTCGCCCGTCCCGCGCCGCCGGTGCGGGTGACCGGCCCAGACCTCCTCGCCCGGGCGCAGCCCGTTTCCGCCCGGGAGGCGCTCCTCTCCCGTCCGATCCCGCCGGGGCTGCGCTTGATCAGAAATTCACGCCGGACGCCACGCCCGACCCCCACCGTATCGACGCACTCGCTCTGGGGGCGACAGAGCGAGTGCGCCTGGAACCGAACGCTGTGGGCGCGCGCCTCCTCCGGGAAGACCTGGCTACGGGGCGGAAGCGCGCGCTGCGTAACTTCACCGGAAAGGCCGTGGGGCTGGGTGCGGCGGTGCGCTACCTCCCCTACCTGATCCCGTCGCCGGACCGGAAATGGCTGCTCTGGACGGAGGTAGACATTCCACCCCGGCCCCACGAATCGCACCGTGTGGTGGTGCGGGCCACGCCCGTTTCCGGGGAGCCGGACCGCATCTGAGAGGTGCCCGTGCCGAAGGACCATCTCGCCGGGCAGGTGATGTGGCTGCCGGACGGGCAGGGGTGGTTGATCTGGCTGACCCGCACTGCGGTCCGCGCCGAGCCCCGAGTGCCCGGCGGGAATGAATGGGTCGCGGTCGAGTACAAACTGCTTGAGGGACGGCTGGGACGCGCGGGGGTGCGCACGCTGTTGGCCGTTCCAGAGCAGTGGATGTTCCCTGCGATGGTGGGGACACTGGCGGACGGTTCGACGCTGGCGGTGGAGTCCGTGAGGGCAGAACCTCCCGCCCGCGCGGACATGCGATCGGGCGGTGCGGTCGCGGGGCCGGTAGTCGTCTCCGTGAGCGCGCAGTCTGCGGAGGGCGGGCGGAGCCGTTCCGGTCGCGAGGTGGTCCGCATACAGGAACGGGCCGTCGCGAAAGTGCATCTGGTCACCTTCCCCGGAGCCGATGCGGAGCGCGTGCGGCGGCGCTTTACCATCGACGTCCCGCCGCACGCGTCCTTTGCGGAACTATCGCTTTCGCCGGACGGGAAGCGTCTGGCGTGGTTCGTGGGCACCATGGGAGCGATGGAAACGCCGTCGCCGCTGCTCCGGGAGTTGATCCCCCGGGCGCGATACCGGAAGTTACGCGAGGGGTCGAGCGCGTTATACGTCTCCGACCTGAGCGAATCCGGCGCGGGTAAATTCCGAATGGTGGGGGTGGTCCGGGGCGGAGACGGCGGGCCGAGCGCGCCGTTCTGGTGGGAGAAGGATAAGTCCGGCGGCTATCTGAGGTACGGTAATGCCTACTACCGGATTCCGCTCCCGTGAAGCAGCGGGGCGCAGGACCGGTCCAACGGGGTACGGGCCGGACGGGGGCGTTCGCCCGCCCGCGCCGCCGTACGGGCTATCGTGAAGGAGTCCACGCCATGCCGACCGTCGCCGCGTTCGCACGCGGGCGCTGCTCGTCCGCTTTCACGTTGATCGAACTGCTGGTGGTGATCGCGATCATCTCGATACTGGCCGGGATGATCCTGCCGGTCACCGCGAAGGCGCGGGAGAAGGCAAGGCAGACGGCGTGCCTTTCCAACACCAAGCAGCTGGGCGGGGCGTTCCTGATGTACGTCCAGGACTTCGACGAGACGTACCCGGGCGCGGGCGGCGGCGGGAGCTTGGTCGCGCCGTGCGTCGTCGCCGAACCCGGCGGGGAGTGGGTGCTGGGCCAGCGCATCACCGCGCAGACGCGCGACTGCGCGCCGTACGTCCGGCCCGTGGCGAACGGCGCGCTGTACGCCTACGTGAAGAACGAACAGGTCTACCGCTGCACGTCCGACCCCTTCGCCGATGACAAGCTCCTGAGCTACAGCATGAACGCCGGGTTCGGCTTCGAACCGCTGGCGGTGGTCGAGAGCCCGGCGCGCGTACCGCTGCTGATAGACGAGTCGGAGACGCTGAACGACGGCCTCTTCAACCCGCCCACGATCGGGTCCGGCTACACCAGTGACTGGCCGACGCTCCGGCACAACGAGGGGGCGAACTTCGGCTTCGCGGACGGGCACAGCAAGTGGCATCGGCGGGAAGGGATACTCCCCGAGCACTACGACCCGAAGAACCGCGACTGACCGGTTCAGAGTCGTTCTCTGCCGCGGCGGCTAATCGACGAGTTCGTAGCGGGTGTTGCGGACGCGCGGCTCGTACCCGGCGTCGCGTATCAGCCGCTCCATGTCCTCGATCGGCACCGCGAAGACGCACCCGGCGGCGGAGACGACGTTCTCCTCCATCATGGTCGAGCCGAAGTCGTCTACGCCGTACCGGAGGCTGATCTGGCCGATCTTCGGACCCTGCGTCACCCACGACGCCTGGACGTGCGGGAAGTTGTCGAGCACGACGCGGGAGATGGCGATGGTGCGCAGGTAGTCGAAGCCGCTGGCGCGGACGCCGCCGAGCTCGGTGCCGTCCGGCTGGTAGTTCCAGGCGATGAAGGCGCGGAAGTGCGCCGGGTACTGCTCCAGCGACTCCTGCTGAAGGTCGCGCAGACGGAGCAGGTGCTCGACGCGGTCCTCGAAGGTGTCCACGGAGCCGTACATCATGGTCGCGGAGGTGTGCAGGCCGACCTTGTGCGCGGTGCGCATGCAGTCCAGCCATTCGTCCGCGGTGTCCTTGTAGGGCGATATGAAGTCGCGGACGCGGTCCACGAGTATCTCCGCGCCGCCGCCCGGGACGGAGTGCAGACCCGCGTCCTTCAGGCGGGTGAGCGTCTCCTCCATGCTGAGCTTGCTGATGTTCTTGACGTAGATCAGCTCGGCGGGGGAGAAGGCGTGCAGGATCACGGTCGGGAACCGCTCACGGATGCTGGAGAGCAGGTCCTCGTAGTACTCGATCTTCAGCTTGGGGTTGAGGCCGCCCTGCATCAGCAGCTCGACGCCGTCGACGTCGACCATCTCCCGGATCTTGCGGAAGATCTCTTCCTTGGGCAGCACGTACCCGCCGTCCTGGCCCGGGGTGCGGTAGAAGTTGCAGAACTTGCAGCGGACCCAGCAGACGTTGGTGTAGTTGACGTTGCGCCCGATGACGTAGGTGACCGTATTGCCCGGGTTCTTCCGCTGCCGGACGAAGTCCGCCAGCAGCGCCAGATCGTTCAGGTTGGGGTGGTGGAACAGGCGCAGGGCGTCCTCGCCGCTGAGGCGCTCGCCCGCGAAGACGCGGTCGGCGATGTCCGTGATGTCGGACTCCGGTCCGCGGCGGGTCCGGGTCAGCGTGGGAAGGAATTCGGCGTCTTCCGTCTGCGCTGCCGCGCCGGTGCTGAGGGTACCCCTGCTGGCCATGTGGTCTTTCCGTTCCGTCGGCGTGCCGCGCGAACGGCGGTTATGCCATTCGTGCGAAGTTTCACAATCTTACTCGCAGTGTACAACCGGGCGTTTCCAGTGTCAAGACGGCCCCGCGGCTCATCGGGGCTACAAGAGAAGTACGGCCCAGGGAGGGGGCGGGGGCGTCCGGTGCAGCTCCAGGACGACCGTGGTTCCGGACGGCCCGGTCAGCAAGTAGACCCGGTCACAGAACTTGAGCGTCAGGAAGTAGCCGAAGCCCATCGTGCCCGCCGTCGTGAAGCCCTTCATGAGCATCACCTTGTGGATGTGCGCCACGGGAATGCCGCTGCCGGCGTCCCGTACCCACACCTGCACGCACGCGTCGCCCGCGCGCACTTCGGCCTGACCCCCCCGCGCGTGCGTGATCGCGTTGGTGCCCGTCTCGCCGACGGCCACCTGGAAGTCCTGCCACCGCGCCTCCGGGATCTCCTGGCTGCGCGCGGCGTTCTGCACGGCGTTGCGTATCAGGCGCAGGTTCGCCTCGGTGAGCGGGAGGGATGGCTGGACCTGCGGCAGCGGCTCCGGCAGTTCCGACGGGGAGTCGCACAGCGTCAAACGCCCGTCCGTGGTGCCGAAGAGTATGTCCTTGAGGAAGCCCCACTGGCGTGCCGCCGCGGACTCCACCTCCACGAGGAGTCGCGCCTTCTCCTCCTCCGCCCCGCGGAGCGCCGTGACGTCGGACTGGACGCCGATGAAGTGGGAAATGCGGCCCGCCTGGTCGCGGACCGGGGAGATGGTCAGGTCGTTCCAGAAGGCGCTGCCGTCCTTGCGATAGTTCTTGAGGACGATGCTGCACTCGCGGCCTTGGGACAGCGCCGCGCGGATTTCGCTCCGCGCGCCCGGTTCGGTGTCTCTCCCCTGAAGGAAGCGGCAGTTGCGCCCGAGAACCTCGCTCGCCGCGTATCCCGTCAGGCGCTCGAACGCCGGGTTGCAGTAAAGGATGGGCTGACTGGGCTGTTGGGCGTCGGCGATGACCACGCCCACCCCGACGGCGGCCACGGCGTGCTCCTGGAGCCACTGTCGTTCGGCGTTATTACGACCCAATGCCGTTGACTCGTCCCGGGCATCGCTGCGCGAGGGGACGCGCCGGGCGGCACGCTTCAAACCTCCTCTGTCGGTGTCGCTCCCGAGGGAGGGGACATCCCGGTCGGGCCGCTCTCTCATGATGGTTTATGGTCGAATACAACGCGTTCGGGCCTGTTTCTCCCTGCTGCGCGTAGCCGACCCTCGCAGAAAACTGTTCCGTGACATTATTTTAGCCGCAACCAGCCACTTCTAACCGCGTTCGCGCGGTTGCTTGACCCTGTCCATATGCCGGAACTATAATCTGCGTATGGCAGAACAGCCTTTCGAGCAGGCGACGGTCGCGGTCCGATTCGGGCACGAGGCGGGAGTGCTGCCCACCACCCTCTCGACGTCCCTGAAGGAGTGGGCGGTCGCCGTGCGCGCGCTCCGGGAGGGGCGGCAGGTGCTGCTCCTGCGCAAGGGCGGCATCCGCGAAGCCGAGGGCGAGTTCACGGTCGAGGCGCGCGACGTGCTCCTGTTCCCGACGTTCGAGCACCAGATGGAGCAGCCCGGCACGATCCAGCCCTGCTACGAGTCGTGGCGCGCGGACGAGGAGAAGCGGCGTCCCGCCGAGGGCCTCGTCCGGATCGAGGCCTGGGCGCGTATCACGGACATCCTCCTGGTGCGGGACTTCGACGCGCTTTTTCGCTTTCCGAGCCAGCACATCTACTCCGACGCCCTGCTGAAGTACCGCGCGGAGAACGAGCCGCAGAAGCCGCTCTACTGCCTGTTCCTGCGGTGCTACAACCTTCCCGCCCCGGTGACGGTGCCGATGGAGCCGGACTACTACGGCTGCCGCTCGTGGATCTCGCTCGCCGAACCGGTCGCTCTGGCGGGCGCGACTCCGGCGCTGTCGGACCACACGTACGCGGAGCGGGTCCGGGTCACCCGCCGACTGCTGACCGGAAACGGGTAAAACAAAACAGCGTGCGTACCGCCTTCCCGCAGGGTGCGAAGACGAGGGGCGTGCGCGCGAACCACACGACGAGGAGTGTACTGACCATGCCGCTGACGCCGCTGCCGAAGGGTTTTTCGCTGACCTACCTGGGCCACTCCACGGTCCGCTTCACGACGCCCCGGGGCGCGCGCGTCCTCGTCGACCTGTTCGTCGGCTCGTGTCCGACCTGCCCGATCGCGAACGAGGAGGTCGGCGACGTCGACCTGATCCTGGTCACCCACGCGCACGACGACCACTTCGCGGACGCCCTGGCGATCGCCGGGGCGACCTCGTGTCCGATCGTCTCGAACCCTGAGATCGCGGGGTTCCTCGGGCGCAAGGGCGTCGCGCAGGACCGGCTGATGGCGGCGAACAAGGGCGGGACGCTGGTGTTCGACGAACTGGGCCTGTCGGTGACGCTCACGCACGCGGACCACTCCTCCAGCATCACCGACGGCGAACAGACGCTCTACGGCGGCGAGCCCGTGGGGTTCATGATCCACCTGCACTGCGAGGAGGAGTACACCTTCTACCACGCCGGGGATACGGCGATCTTTTCCGACATGAACCTGCTCTCCGACCTGTACCACCCGCGCATGGCGCTGCTCCCGATCGGGGACCGGTTCACGATGGGGCCGATCGAGGCCGCGAAGGCGTCGGAGCTGCTGGCGAGCGTCGAGGCGGTGGTCCCGATCCACTACGGCACGTTCCCGCTGCTGACCGGCACGCCGGACGCCTACCGCGAGGCGCTCAGTCACGTGGAGGCGACGGTACAGGTGGTGGAGATGAAGCCCGGCGAGACCCGCTCTACGTGGTAGGCCGGGAAGCGAGGGGCGCAGCATGAGCCGCGAGGAAGACTTGGCCCTGCACGAGACGGTTCTCGACGTCGGCGACATCGCGCGGCGCATCGAGGCCGAGGAGTACCGCCTGATCGGCCAGGACCGCCAGGAGGCGGGCGATTACGAGGACGCCGCGGCGTACTACAGGATGTCGCTCGACCTCTACCCGACCGCCGAGGCCCACGTCTCGATGGGGTGGGCGCTCGCCGCGCAGGGGCAGTGGAACGAGGCCATCGCCGAGTGCGAGATGGCCGTCGAACTCGACCCCGACCTCGGCAACGCATACAACGACATCGGCGTGTACCTGGAGCGGCTCGGACGGCGTGACGAGGCGCTCCAGTGGCTCGACCGCGCCATCGCAGCCCCGGTGAACGACGCGCGCAACTTCCCCTGGTACCACCGCGGGCGCATCCTGGAGCAGGGCGCGCGCTTCATGGAGGCGCGCGACTGCTACAAGCGCGCCCTCGACATCGACCCGGAGTGGCCTCCCGCGCTCGTCGCCTACCGCCGCGCTCTCTCCTGGCTCAATTAGGCGACGGGCGTCACGTCGGCCCAAGTGTGGCCGGTCTTGACGTCTACCTCCAGCGGCACCTTCAGCGGGTAGGCGTCGCGCATCTGCATGGTCTCGCGCAGCCGCCCGGCGAGTCGCGGCACCTCCTCGGTCGGGGCCTCGAAGAGCAACTCGTCGTGGACCTGGAGCAGCATCCGGGTGGCGAACTTCTCGCGCCGCAGCATGTCCCGCACCGCGATCATCGACAGCTTCATGATGTCCGCGGACGTGCCCTGGATGGGCATGTTGACGGCGGCGCGCTCCGCCGCCTGCCGGAACTGGAAGACGCGCGAACTGATGTCCGGGATGTAGCGCCGCCGCCCGAAGAGCGTCTGCACGTACCCTTTCTCGCGCGCGAACGCCAGGGTCTCCTCCGAGTACTGCTTGACGCCGGGGAAGCGGGCGAAGTAGCTGGCCTTCAGCTCCTTGGCGGCGGACTGCGGGACCCCCAGAAGCCGCGCGAGGGCGAAGTCGGAGATGCCGTAGATGACCGCGTAGTTGACCGTCTTGGCCGCGCGACGCTGGTCGGACGTGACCTCGGCGACCGGGACGCCGTAGATCTGGCCCGCCGTGTACTTGTGGATGTCCTCGCCGCTGGTGAACGCGGCCACCTGCGCCGGGTCCTCGGTGACGTGCGCGAACAGGCGCAGCTCGATCTGCGAGTAGTCCACCGAGACGAGCACCATCCCCTCCGGCGCGACGAACGCCCGCCGGATCTCGCGCCCGATCTCGGTGCGGACGGGGATGTTCTGTAAGTTCGGAGCGCTGGAGGAGAGGCGGCCGGTCGCGGCGACGGTCTGATGCAGCGTCGTGTGGAGGCGGCCCGTGTCCTTGCGCACGAGCGCGGGCATCGCCTCGACGTAGGTGCTCTTGAGCTTGGAAAGCTCCCGGTGCTGGAGGATCAGTCCGACGATGGGGTAGTCGGCGGCCAGCTCCTCCAGAACGTCGGCGTCGGTGGAATAGCCGGTCTTGGTCTTCTTGCCCGACGGCAGGCCCATCTTGTCGAACAGGATCTCCTGGAGCTGCTTGGGCGAGCCGATGGTGAACTCCTGGCCCGCGATCTCGAAGACCTGCGCCTCCAGCTTCGCGATCTGCCCCTTAAGGTCGGCCGCCATCCGGTTCATCGCCGGGACGTCGATCAGGATTCCGGCAAGCTCCATGTCGGCCAGGATCGGCTCGACCGGCAGTTCCAGCGTCTCCAGTACCTTGGTCAGGCCGTCCGCCGAGAGCCGCGGCTCCTGCACCGCCGTCGTCGCCAGCAGCGCTTCCGCGCCCGCCTTCGCCTCGGAGCGCTCGTGGCCGAATATCTCGGCCTCGTCCATCCCCTTGCGCTCCTTCTTGGCGAGCGGGTGCAGCTCGCGCCCGGCGTAGTCCGCGGCGACCTCTTCGAGCGGGAAGCGGGCGCGCCGCCCGGCGTTCAGCAGGTAGGCCGCCAGCTCCGTGTCGAAGACGATGCCGCGCAGGTCCACCCCGTAGCGCCTCAGGACGCCGATGTCGATCTTGCCCTCGTGGGTCACCTTCGGGACGCTTTCGCTCTCCAGCAGGTCTTTCAGGACGGGCGGGATGACGATGCTCCCCCCCGGTGCGCGAACGGGAGCGGCGGGCGGCGTCGCCTCCCCGGCGGGCGGCTCGTCGAACAGCGACGCCATCGGCGCGGCAGCGGGCGGCGGCGCGGCAGCCTGTGCCTCGCCCTGCGGCTCGCCCCCGGCGGGCACGTACCAGACCTTGCCCCCGCCGACCGCGAGCGCAACGCCGTGCAGGACGGCGTCCAGGATGCCGCCCTCGCCCAGGTGCAGGCGCAGGCCCACGCGCGGGGCGGTCCGGGCGTCCTGGGCCATCTCGGCCAGCGTCTCGGGCGTGTCGGCGTCGCGGTAGTCGGCGGCAAACTCCTCCGCGCGGAAGGCGGCGGGCGCGGGCGTCGCTTCGCCGTTGTCGGCGAACGGGTCGTAGTCCGCCGCGTCGAGGTCCTTCGCGCCGCCTTCGCTCGCCACCAGCGGCGGCGCGCCGCGCATCCTCGTGTCCGCCGCGGCCTCGCCCGCCCCGGAGGGGAGTCGGCGCAGCAGGGTGCGGAACTCCAGCCGGTCGAACAGGTCGCGCACGCGCGCCCAGTCCGGCTCGTGCGGGTCGGCGTCCAGCGCGGGCAGGTCGACTCCCTCCAGCGGGACGTCGCGCACGATGGTCGCCAGGCGCTTGGAGAGCATCATCTGCTCGGTGCCGTCCACGAGCGCCGACTGGAGCTTCGCCTGCTTGATCTCGTCGATGTGGTGCAGCAGGTTCTCGACCGTGCCGTACTCCTTGAGAAGCTGGGAGGCAGTCTTCTCGCCGACGCCGGGCACGCCCGGGATGTTGTCCGACGTGTCGCCCTTGAGCGCGCGGTAGTCGGCGAGCTGGTCGGGGCGCAGGCCATAGCGCTTCAACACCGCCGCCTCGTCGTAGACCACGGTGTCGGTCACGCCCTTGACCGTCGTCAGCACCCGGACGCCCGGCTCCACGAGCTGGAGCGCGTCCAGGTCGCCGGTGACGATCAGGACCTCGTAGCCCTGCTCCTTGCCGCGCTTCGCCAGGGTCCCGATGATGTCGTCCGCCTCGAACCCGGGCGCCTCGATTCCGGGGACGTTGAACGCCTCGACCAGCTCGCGCGCCAGCGGCCCCTGCTGCACCAGTTCGGTCGGCGTCTTCTGGCGGGTCCCCTTGTACTCCTTGAACTCCTCGTGGCGGAACGTCTTCACCGGGGCGTCCCACGCGCAGAGGATGACGTCCGGCTTCTGATCGGTCAGGAGCGTCAGCAGCATCATCGTGAACGAGTAGACGGCGTTGGTGGGCTGGCCCGCGCTCGTCGTCAGCGCGCGCATCGCGAAGAAGCCGCGGTAGAGCAGCGAGTTGCCGTCGATGAGGACGAGTTTGCGTGGGGCCGGGACGGATTCGGACATGAAAGGCGTTACTCCTGGGCTATAATTCCCGCCGGGCGGCGTCGGACCCTCCCGACCGACCGGACGTTATCCCACTCCGGGCGCGGCCGCGAACCGGGAAGCGTACACTTCGTGCCGCCTTGGCGACCCGCCCCGGAGTGACCTTGGGGTACCCTTTTTCGGGCGGCATCGCACCGTCGCCCATTCCAAGAGGAGTGACATGGACCTTTCGTTACCGGAATCGTGGCGGCGCGTGCTCGCGCCCGAGTTCGAGAAGCCGTACTTTAAGGAGTTGACCCGCTTCGTGGACGCCGAGCGGGAGGCGCACGCGGTGTTCCCGCCCGAGGCGGACGTCTTCAACGCGCTGCGCCTGACCCCGTACGAGCAGGTGCGCGTCTTCGTCGTCGGGCAGGACCCGTACCACGACGACGGCCAGGCGCATGGGCTCGCCTTCTCCGTGCGGCCCGGCGTCCGCTTCCCGCCGTCCCTGGTGAACATTTTCAAGGAGCTGAAGAGCGACGTCGGCGTCGAGCCGCCGAAGAACGACGGCAGCCTGGAGCCGTGGGCGCGGCAGGGCGTGCTTCTGCTGAACACGGTCCTCACCGTCCGCGCCCACCAGCCCGCGTCGCACAAGGGGCGCGGCTGGGAGACGTTCACGGACGCCGTCCTGAAGGCCGTGAACGACAAGCCCGACCCGGTCGTCTTCGTTCTCTGGGGCGGGCACGCGCAGAAGAAACTCCCGCTCATCGACGCGGAGAAGCACGCGGTGCTCGCCTCCGCGCACCCGTCGCCCCTTTCCGCCCGGAGCGGCTTTTTCGGTAGCAAGCCGTTCTCGAAGATCAACGCCGCACTGGAGGCGAACGGCACGCCGCCCATCGACTGGTCGCTCTGAGCGCGGGAGCGAGCGACGGCAGTGGGGTCGCGGAGAGGCAGTTTCGCCTCTCCGCGACCCCGGCGCGTGTACGTCAGCCGGCCCGGCCCGCGAAGAACTGCCGCAGGTTCTCGGGCACCTCGGCCGTGTGTCGCTCGGTTTCGGGCGGCGGCGCGGCGTACGCGGCGCGCAGGATGGCGTCCAGCAGCAGGGCGCGGGGCGGGGTCGAGTAGGTCTCGCCCCCGAAGCTCCACGTGCGGCAGGTGACGTCGCTGCCGCTCAGCGCGCTGCACGTCGCGCAGTGACTCTCCCGGACCTCCGCCTGGACGTCGCGCCCCTGGACGCGGATGGTGGGGGAACTTACGAAGCCGAGGCGGCGCGCCTCCTCCTCGGTGGTGACATGGGTCTTGCGAACCACCACCGATACGCCGGTCGCCTCGAGGATGCCGGACGCCTGCGCGACCGCCTCGTCCAGGCTCGCCTCCGCCCCCCGGCACGGCTCACACACCTCGCGGTCCAGGTACAGCAGCTCGATGTCGAGGGAGCGCCCCGCCGGCGGGGCGTTGTCCTGCGCGCGGTCGCCATCGCAGCCGCAGCCGCACGCGGAAGCGATAGGGGCTTCTTCGATCGACACTTCGGACGGAACGCCGCGGGCGTTCGAATTCGAAACAGTCTGACAGCTCATTCGGGTAACCTCCGGTTTGGATTCTCGGCCACCAGCGTGGCCGTTCATCCTGGGGACGGAGGTTTTGCGAAAAGGACGCGCGATTCGGGCACGTCGCCCGGATTATTTTTCCGCGCCGTCCGGATCGCAGTATCGGCAGTCGTCGGCGCGCGGTTTGTAGTCGATGACCCGCCCCGTCCGGTCGAACTCGAGGTGACAGCACCCGAGCAGGACGTCCTTGAGCTTCTCCCGCGCCCGCTGGACCCGCGACTTCGCGCCAGACAGGGAGATGCCGAGCCGGTCGGCCACCTCCCGCTGCGTCAGGCCCTCGTACTCGGTGAGCAGGAGCGCCTCGCGCGAGCCGCCGGGCAGATCGGTGACCATCGGCAGCAGGCACGACCGTATGGTCCGCTCCGCCTCCTCCGCCCCGGCAGCGTTCCGGGCGGCGGGCGAATCGGGGTCCTCGTCGGCCACGCTCGACGCCATCTCGTCCGACAGCGGCAGGGCGTCGGCAACGGCTTTCCCGCGCCTGCGGAAGTGCTCGGCGATCTCGTTGCGGGCGATGGCGTAGAGCCAGGACTCGATCCGGTCGCCGCTGCGGAGCGTGTCCAGGCGCGCGTGCACCCTGACGAACACGTTCTGGACGATGTCCTCCACGTCCGACTCGTTCGGCACCTGCCTGCGGACGAAGCCCGCCAGCCGCCCCCGCAGCTCGCGCCAGGCCCGCTCGGTCGCGTCGTCGCGTTCCATGCCGTAACGGTACCACACCGCGCCCGGGTTCCGTCGCGGATACGGCGCGCTTGACGCTCCCACCGGGGGAACGTATAATCGGGAATGTTCGCCGAAGTGGTGGAATGGTAGACACGCGCGCCTCAAAAGCGTGTGGGGCAACCCGTGCGGGTTCGAGTCCCGCCTTCGGCACCTTCTTGCTTCCCTCCCCGCCCGGAAGAACCGCGAAAGAGGCCCGAACCGCATGACAAGGCAGATACCCGGCTGGCTCGTGGGACTCGCCCTCTTCGTCGTCGGGGCCATCGCGATCAGCGTCGTCGGGACCGCCTCCAACCGCCACCCCCTCGTGGGAAAGCCCGCCGCCGAGATCGGCGGCCCCACCGCCGACGGGGGCGCGTTTTCCCTGGCGGACCAGAAGGGCAAGGTCGTCCTGGTCAACTTCTGGGGGACGTGGTGCGGGCCGTGCCGCATGGAGATTCCCGACCTGATCGCCCTCCAGGAGACGTACGGCGGCCGCGGCTTCACCGTCGTCGGCCCCGCACTGGACGACGACCCGGGCGCGCCCGACGATCAGGACCTCATGCGTGTGAACGCCTTCGCGAAGGCGAACGGCATCAACTACCCGCTCCTGCTCAACAAGCGCGAGTGGCAGGACGCCTACGGGGGAGTTCCCGCCGTGCCGACGTCGTTCCTGGTGGACAAGAACGGGCGCATCGCGCAGGTCTGGGTCGGGCTGGTGAGCAAAGACCAACTGATTCCGGAGATTGAAAGACGCCTGTGAGAGCGCGCAAAGCCGTCATTACCGCCGCCGGTCGCGGCACCCGCATGTTCCCCGCCACCCGCTCCATCCAGAAAGAGCTTCTCCCCCTGGTCGATGTCGACGGCATTGCCCGGCCGACGATCCAGGTGATCGTCGAAGACTGCCTTGCCTCCGGAATCGAGGAGGTCTGCATCGTCGTCGAGCGCGGCGGGCAGGGACCCTTCCGCGACCACTTCCGCGCGTTCACGCCGGACGAGGATCGCGCCTTCGGCAGTAAGACGTGGGCCGTGGAGGAGGGGGCGCGACTCGCGGACATGGCGGCGCGTATCTCGTACGTCGAACAGCCGTCGCCCGAGGGCTTCGGGCATGCGGTCTACCAGGCGCGGGCGTTCGTCGGCGACGAGCCGTTCCTGCTGCTGCTGGGTGATCACGTGTACACCACGCCGGAGGGCGTCCCGTCGCCCGTCAAACAGCTTCTTGACATCGCGGCGGAAGCCGGCGGCTCGGTCACCAGCGTCCGACTCGACCCCGAGAGCGCGGTCGGCGCGACCGGCGTCGTGAAGTGCGCGCCCCGCGACCCGGGCCTCGCCGCCGACGCGCCAGGCCAGAGCTACGACATCCTTGCCTTGAAGGAGAAGCCGTCTCTGGACGAGGTGAAGGCGCTCGCAACGCCGGGCGTCCCCGAAGGCTTCTACCTCTGCCACTTCGGCCTGCACCTGTTCACTCCCGATATCTTTAGCTGCCTGGGCGAGCTGATTGAGACGGACA
>DATLHN010000045.1:0-9572 GCA_035539875.1 Armatimonadaceae bacterium | reverse complement strand
GGGCATCATGGAACACATCGAGCGGGCGGGGGTCCACTCCGGCGACTCCATGGCGGTCTACCCGCCGCAGTCGCTCAAGCCCGAGACCAAGGCCAAGATGGCGGACTACGCCCAGCGCCTCGCGCGGGCGATGAAGGTCGTCGGCCTGATGAACATCCAGTTCGTCTGCGAGGGCGACGAGCCGTACATCATCGAGGTCAACCCGCGCTCCTCCCGGACGGTGCCCTACTTGTCCAAGATCACGGGCGTGCCGATGGTGAAGGTGGCGACCCGGTGCATCCTCGGCCAGTCCCTCCGGGAGCAGGGGTACGCGCCCGGCCTCTACCCGGAGCAGAAGAACCCGGCCGTAAAGGCCCCGGTCTTCTCCTTCCAGAAACTCGTCGGCGTGGACATACCGCTCGGCCCGGAGATGAAGTCCACGGGCGAGATACTCGGGCAGGACGACAACTACCCGGGCGCGCTCTACAAGGCGCTGGTCGCCTGCGGGTTCGACATGCCGCTCAAGGGCCCGCTGCTGGCGACGGTGGCGGACGCCGACAAGGACGAGGCGCTGCCGCTGCTGCGCGAGTTCTCGGAACTCGGCTTCCGGCTCTACGCCACGACGGGCACCGCGAGGTTCCTGCACGCCAACGGGGTCGACGCCGAGATAGCCAACAAGATCAGCGAGGGCGGCCCGAACCTGCTCGACCTCATCCACAGCGGGCGGCTGGCGCTCATCCTGAACACGATCAGCAAGGACAAGCGCATCGAGCGGGAGGGGGCGCAGATCCGGCGGGCCTCGGTCGAGCGCGGCGTCCCCTGCCTGACCTCGCTCGACACCGCCCGGGCGCTGCTGCTCGCGCTGCGCGCGCATCACGAAGGCGGCGGCGTGGACACGCACGGCGTCCGGACCGTTGACGAGTACCTTGCGGAGGGCGCCGCCGTCACGGCCACCCCCTGACCATCGCAACCCCCCTCGCCGCAGCGAAAACGCCCGGGATGATCCCGGGCGTTTTTCTGCGTTACCTTACACAAAAACCATATATTGACAAAATTAATTTTAGACGGAGAAAAGTTTAAAATTGTTCCGGTTCCTGCGTTACAAAACGAGAGCGAGGCGTGTCTATCTATCGGAACCGCCAAGCGGGACCGCGAACCCTGGGTCTTTAGCAGGAACCGGGGGAACGGCGATAGGGGCGGGGTGCCCGGGATATCCGGGCCGGAGATCACGAAAATTTCTCCGCCGGGCGGGATATAACACCCGCGACGGCGGTCATGAGTAGCGGAAGAGGAGATGGGGTCAAAGAAGATGGTTAAAGGTCGCACACTACTGCCGGTCGTCGGTCCGCTGGTCGCCCTGCTCGCCCTCACCGGGCTTTCGAGAGCGGGCCAGGTGATTACCCAGGCGAGAAAGGGAGACACGAGCGTCGTCCGCGAAGGGCGTGTTAGGGTAAACGCTACCGAAGCAACCTATGCGCGGTACGGCGAGGCGACGAAACTCCTGGAAGGCGGGAGCACCGCCGAGGCGCTCCGGGATCTGGCCGGAATCCGGGAAGAGAAGATCGTCGTGGACGGCTCGATGTTCGTCGGCGACGAGATCCGCAACTTCTCGCCGACCACGGTCATGATGCGGTTGGGGCGTGCGCTGTCGGCGCAGGCGAAGTCCGCCGCCGAGCGCGGCGACCGCGAGACCGCCGAGCGCTGCGCCGTCGCCTGCCGGGCCGTCGCCGAGCACGTCCTCGCGTCGCCCGAGCAGACGCTTGAAGCGCTGAAACTGGCGCATTTTTTCGATGTCCAGGCCGCGTCGACCGAGAAGGTCGTCTACGCCCTCCGCGCCGACGGCGGTCAGGCCGCCGAGGCCGCCGACCGGCGCTTCGACTGGCTGATGCAGGTCTGGAAGGGGGAGATCCTCCCCCAGATCGCCCGGGTGCGCGAGCGCACCCACGCCGCCCAGGGCGGGTACGCGCTGACGGACGCGCAGCTGGACTCCTCCGCGGCGGAAGAGCGCGCGCTCGCCGAGCACCTTTCGCAGGAGTACCGGGCGCGGCGCGCCTCGCTGCTCGGACTGGCGTAGCCGAAAAGAAAGGGCCGGGGCCGACGCAGACTCTGCGGCCCCGGCCCTTTCTTTTCGCCGTTTCTCAGCCCTTGACCGCCCCGGCGATGTGCGCGGCGGAGATACCGTACTTCTCCAGGAGCTCGTCCGGCTTGCCGGAGCGCGGCATCTCGCGGACGCACAGGTGCGTCCACTTCTTCGGGGTCACGCCCGCCTCGGCGAGCGCCGCGAGCGTCGCGTCCCCGAGGCCGCCCTCGGCCCAGTGGTCCTCGGCCACGATCAGGTGGCCGGTCTCCCGCGCCGCCTTCACCACCGCCGCGGCGTCGATCGGCTTGACCGAGTACAGGTCGATGACGCGCACCTTCACGCCCCCGGCCGCCAGTTCGTCCGCCGCCTTCAGCGCCTCGTGCAGCGTGATGCCCGCCGCGATAACGGTCGCGGCGTCGCCCTCGCGCAGCGTCTTCGAGCCGCCTAGGGGAAAGGTCTCGTCCGGGCCGTAGAGGACCGGGGTCTTCTCGCGGGTGGAGCGCAGGTAGGAGACGCCCTTGCGCTCGCTCATCGCCTTGATCAGGTGGACGGTCGAGACGGCGTCCGAGGGGTACAGGACCGCGCTGCCGTTGACCGCGCGGAACATTGCCAGGTCCTCAAGCGCCATCTGCGAGGGGCCGTCCTCGCCGATCGAGACGCCCGCGTGCGAGCCGCACAGGTGCAGGTCGGCGCGCGAGACCGCCGCCATCCGGATCTGGTCGTAGGCCCGGCTGAAGAACGCGGCGAAGGTGGCCGCGAACGCCACCCGGCCGCGCGTGCTGATGCCCTGGGCCGCGCTGAGCATCATCTGCTCGGCGATGTACATCTGGAAGAAGCGGTCGGGGAACGCCTTCTCGAAGGTCTCCGAGAACGTCGAGTTGCCCACCTCGGCGTCCAGCGCGACGACGTCCCCGCGGGACGCGCCCAGCGCCTTGATGGCGTCGCCGTACGCCTGCCGGGTCGCCACCTTCTCGCCGAGCGTGTACGCGGGCGCGACGAACGGCCCACCCTCGGGCAGCGGCGCGGGCTTGAGGTCCTCCGGCTTCCGGACGTCCACGCGCAGGTCGAGCGGGGCGTCCAGCTCCGCCAGCGCCTTCTCCTGCTCCTCGGGCTTCATCGCCTTGCCGTGCCAGCCCTCCTTGTCGGCGGTGAAGGAGACGCCGCGGCCCTTCTCCGTCTTCGCGATGATGAGCACCGGCCGGGTCGCCTTCAGCGCCCGGGCGTAGGCGGCGTCGATCTCGTCGAGGTCGTGGCCGTCGATGACGATCGCCTCCCAGCCGAACGCCTCGGCGCGCGCCTTGTACCGCTCCGTGTGCCACTCCAGGGCGGTCGGGCCGCGCTGGCCCAGCCGGTTGCAGTCGAGGATGGCGATCAGGTTGTCCAGGCCGTATTCGGTGGCGGCGGCGAAGCCCTCGTAGATCGAGCCCTCGGCCATCTCGGAGTCGCCGAGGACGCAGTAGACCTTGTAGGGCAGCTTCTCCAGGTGCTTGCCCGCCATGGCGATGCCGACCGCTATGGGCAGTCCCTGCCCGAGCGAGCCGGTCGCGGCGTCCACGTACGGAATCTCCGGCGTGGGGTGCCCTTCGAGCTTCGAGCCGAACTGGCGCAGGGTCAGCAGCTCCGCGTCGCTGATCGCCCCGACCGCCTTGTAGAGCGCGTAGAGCACCGGGCAGGCGTGCCCCTTCGAGAAGAGGAGGTGGTCGTTGTTCGGGTGTTCCGGGTTCGTGAAGTCGTAGCGCAGGTAGCTGACGGCCAATACCGACATCAGGTCGGCGGCGCTCATGCCGGAGGTCGGGTGCCCGGACCCGGCGGCGGTGGTACAGCGAATGGAATCGGCCCGGAACTGCTTCGCGAGCGGCTCCCAGAGCGAACGGTCGGCCATGGTAATACGGTTTCTCCCGAAAAATTTGCGGCGACGCCACCGGCGTTATAGTGCGCCGCCGCCCCCTATTGTACCTGCACGCGCGGCGGCCGGGGCGAGGCGCAGCACGCGGAACCTCTCGATCTCCAGGTGGCTGTGGACGGTGCGCAGGCCGAACCATCCGCGGGTGTAGGGTTCCGGGTCCGTCATCTCGAACAGGCGGCGGCCGTCGCGCCAGTACTGAACCAGTCCGCCGCACGCCACCAGACGTATCCTCTGCTTTACGTTGGGGCGCAGCAGGAATTCGGGAGCGGTCAGGTCGTGCTCGGGGAGGAGGGGGCGGTTGCCGGGCGTGCCGACGTAGCGCCGAAAGCGGGTCGTCGTGTTGGCGTTGCCGCCCTGGCCGACGTAGTAGGTGCGCAGGGCGTCGTAGTCGGCGAACTTGCCGCTGCGACGGCTCTCCAGGAGCTGACCGGGGCGCTTCGGGTCCTGCGCCATCCAGAAGCAGTTCAGGTCGCTGACCCGGTCGTTCGGCCCGCCCTTCTGCACCGCGGTGGCGTCGTACTCGATCAGCAGCGGGCCGGAAAGCTCCGGGCGGAACCAGACCGTGCAGCCCCGCGGCACGTCGATGACCAGCTTCCCCCGGCGCGCCTCGACGGTCCCGGCCGCCTCCATCTCCGGCACCCATTCTTTCAAAGGCGCGGCACCGTCCCCGGCGAAGTCGTCGCGGAACAAGAGCGCGCCGACTTCGTAGCGCTCGTCGGGCCAGCGATCCCTTGCCGGTCTTTCTTTCTGCTCCATGCGTTCGGTCTGCGCCTCCGCTCCCATTTTAGCAGAACCGTCGGCGCCGCCCCAAAAAAGACAAGAGCCCCGCCGCGGGGTGCGCGGCGGGGCAAATCTCTTGGATCTCCGGTTTGGACCTTTTAAAGGTCCTGCGTGCTCTCCGTCTCCGTTCTCCTCAACTACTGCTCGTGTGATCTCGCTTCTTGCGATCTCCGGGGGCGACGTTGCGCCCGCCATTCTCCATCCCGTGCCGTCTGTTTCTGTGATCTCCCGCTCCGCCGTGTGATCTCTTCTCGGACCGTGCGTATTTCCTGTTCGTTTGCCTTCTTATTTTTCGCCGGTCTCTGTTCGGTTCGCCGCTGCTCCGTCGTGTGATCTCCGTCGTGTGATCTCCGCTCGTGATCTCCGTCTCGTGATCTCCGTCTCGTCTACTCTGCTTTACTCTTCATCCGTGCGTTGCGCGCTGTGGACCGCGTGATCTCCGTCTGTGTGATCTCTTGTTTCTATTCGTTTTTTCTTGCGTGTGCTTGCCGCGGTCCCTGCGCATCAACACACGGAGGATACACGGTCACCGTTTACAAAGCGTGAACAAAAAGGGGGGTGTGAGAAAATTATCGCGTGAAAACCGTCAACACGCTGTTTACGCTCCGGGCCGTCCGTTCACGATATATACTGCCCGACCGGCCGCGCGACCGGAACCCGCGCGGCCGTCGCGTGTAGGACGGGTAGCATAGAGGGCGGAGCGGGTGAGGAGGCGGGCCGGAGACATGGAATTGCTTAGCACGGAATCCTTCGCCGCGATGATGGCGCTCGTGGGCGTGGTCATCGTCGTGGCCGCGCTGCTCTCCGGCTACATCGAGCGGAGCAGCTTCCCGCAGGTCGCCGTCTTCCTGGCGCTCGGCGCGGCGCTCGGGCCGCAAGGGCTCGGCTTGCTGAACGTCGGACTGGACTCGCCCATCCTGCGCGTCGTCGCCACGCTCAGCCTCACGCTCGTCCTGTTCACCGACGCCGTCTCGCTCAGCATCCGGGAGGCCCGCAAGTACAGCGGCCTCGCCCTGCTCGTCCTCGGGCCGGGCACGCTCAGCTCCGCGGCGCTCATCTCGCTGCTGGCCTGGTGGCTGCTGCGGCTTCCCCCGGCCGCCGCCGTCATCCTGGGGGCCGCGCTCGCCTCGACCGATCCGGTCCTGCTGCGCGGCCTGCTGCGCCGCCCGGACGTGCCGCGCGAGGGGCGCATCGCCCTGCGGCTGGAGAGCGGGCTGAACGACGTCATCCTGCTGCCGGTCGTCCTGATCGCCATGATATTCCTGCGGCCCGGCGGCGCGGAAGGCGAGGCGGTCTCCTGGGGGAAGCTGCTGCTCGACCTGTTCCTCCTCGGACCCGCGGCGGGCGTGCTCGTCGGGCTGCTCGGCGTCGCGACGCTCGACCTGGTGCGCCGGCGGATCGGCGTCCGGCGCGACTACGAGTCGCTGTACTCCCTCGGCATCGCGTTCGCGGCGTTCGCGGCCGCGGAGGCGGTGCACGGCAGCGGATTCCTGGCGGCGTTCATGGCCGGGCTGACCGTCGCCGCGCTGGACGTGGAGCTGTGCGACTGTTTCCTGGAGTACGGCGAGACGACCGGGGAGATGGCGCTGCTGTTCACGTTCGTCCTGCTCGGGGCGTCGCTGATCTGGAGCGGACTGGCGCTGCTGACCGTCGCCTCGCTCGCCTTCGCCCTGGCGACCATCTTCATCCGTCCGGTCACCTTTCTGCTGACGCTCGCGGCGACGCGCATCGACCGCAAGAGCCGATTCCTGATCGCCTGGTTCGGGCCGCGCGGCCTCTCGTCGCTGCTGCTGGTGCTGCTGCCCGTCTTCGCGGGCGTGCCGCAGAGCGCGCGCATCTTCTCCTACTGCTGCCTCGTGGTCGTCTTCTCGGTAGCAGTGCACGGCGGCACGCTGATGGCGCTCAACCGCTGGAAGGACCGGCACAACAACGGCGACGGGCCGCAGGACGGCGCGCCCGCCGCCGAACCGCCGGCGGCGATACCCGCTGCCGCCGTCGTCGCGAACGCCGCCGGCGGCGGGCCCGCGGCCGCGCCGGAGGACGAGGATGTGGGGGAGGCCGACGAGAGCGGCGTGCCCGCCGAAGCCGACCGCGAGCGCATTACGGTCGCGGAACTGCGGCGGCTTTGGGACTCCGGGGAGCCGGTGGTGGTGGTGGACGCCCGCTCCGAGCGCACCTTCCTGGCGAGCGACGAGGAGGCGGTCGGCGCGGTGCGCGTCGATCCGAACCGGCCCGCGCAGGACGCGCAGGAGAAGGGCATCCCGAAGGAGGCGTGGGCCGCGCTCTTCTGCACGTGACGGAACGAAGCGACCAGCGCCCGTGTGGCGCAGGCAATGCGGAGGGCGGGGTGGACGAAGGCGCGCGCGCTGACCGGCGGCTGGGACGCCTGGGTGGCGGCGGACCTGCCCGTCCGCCCGAAGTCGGGGGCAGCGACGGCCGAAGGGCACGGCGCGGTATCATAATGGGGCGGCCGACACCCGCGAAAGGAGGCACGAGCGGAAATGCTGAACGAAGATACCGCCAGTGCCCCCTTCCGGCGGCGGCTCCACCGGTGGTGGCGCGAGTTCCGCTGGTTCGCGCTCCTCACGCTCTGGCTGGTCGCCATTCTCCTCGGGTACGTCGGGTTCGCGCGCCAGGCCCGCCTCCAGGGCGAGGACTGGTCGGTCCTCGGGACCCTCTACATGACCCTCCAGCTCTTCACGCTGGAATCGGGCTCCGACCTGGGACAGGGGACGCTGAACCCGGCGCTGGAGGTCGCGCGGTGGATGGCCCCGCTGGTGGCCGCCTTCACCGCCGCCGAGGCGCTCGCCTCCCTCTTCTTCGACCGCTGGCAGCTCTGGCGGGCGCGCTCCCTGCGCGGCCACGTGGTCCTGTGCGGGCTGGGCGAGAAGGGGCTGCTGCTGGTGCGCGCCTTCCGCGAGATGGGCCTGCCCGTCTTCGTGATCGAGCAGGACGATCTGAACGACTTCCTGGAACCCGCGCGGGCCCACGGGGCGATCATCTACCTCGGGGACGCCCGCGAGCCGGAGACACTGGAGCGAGCGCGGGTCCAGACGGCCCGTTACCTGATCGCGGTCTGCGGCGACGACGGGGTGAACGCCGAGATCGCCGCCGTGGCGCGGACCCTGACCGAGGGGAGCGGGCGCGGCCGCCGGGCGGGCGCGGCGGCGGCGCTGACCTGCATCACGCACATCGTCAGTCCGCAGCTGTGGCACCTGCTGCGCCGCTGGGAGCTTGCCGGGACCGGGGAGTCGTTCCGGCTCCAGTTTTTCAACGTCTACGACATCGGGGCGCGGGCGCTGCTCGGCGAGCACCCGCTTTTCCCGCCGGACGCCCCGGCGGCGGGGCCGACCTTTGCGGCGCGTACGCCGCACCTGCTCGTGGTCGGGGGCGGGCAGCTCGGCCAGAGCGTCGTCCTGCACGCGCTGCGCGAGTGGCGCGACCTGTGTTCGCCCGCGCCGGACCAGCAGCGGCGGGGGGGTATTCTCGCCGCCCCGCGCGGGCCGCGACTGAGGGTCACCCTTATCGACCGGGAAGTGGAGCCGGTGCGCGAGTGGCTTCGACTGCGCCATCCCGACCTCGACCACTTCTGCGACCTGCGGCCGCGGGAGATGGACACCGCCTCACCGGAGTTCCACCGGGCTTCCTTCCTGGCCGGAGACGCCGGGCCGGGGGAGGAGGGCGATCCGCTTCCGGTCACCATGGTCTACGTCTGCCTGCCGGACGACACGGACAGCCTTTCCGCGTCGCTGGCGCTGTACCGACACACGAACCGCCTGCGGATTCCCGTGGTCTCCTGCCTGTCGCACAGCTCCGGGCTGGGGACGCTCCTGTGCGACGGGGACGCGGCGGCGGAGCCGATCGGCGTCGGGACGAACGACCTGCTCTTCGGATTCGGCCTGCTGGAGCACTCCTGCACGCCGGACCTGGTGCTCGGCGGAACCGCCGAGGTACTGGCGCGCGCCATGCACGAGCACTACCTGCACCACTACCACGACGAGCGCGACCACGGACCGGCCGCCGCGGGGCGCTCCGCGGTGGGCCCCTCCTGGGAGGAGTTGAGCGAGGAGTGGCGCGAGTCGAACCGGCGGCAGGCCGACCACATCCGGCACAAACTTTCCGTCATCGGCTGCGGCATCGCGCCCGTGCTGGAGTGGGGGGACACCGCGTTCCCCTTCACCGACGACGAGGTGGAGACGATGGCGAAGCTGGAGCACGACCGATGGCGCGAGGAGCGGGCGAGCCAGGGGTGGACGTACGGCCCGCAGCGCGACGAAGCGCGCCACACGAACCCGCACCTCGTCGCCTGGGAGGAACTGCCCGAAGCGACGCGCGCGTTCAACCGCGACCTGGTGAGGCGCATCCCCGACCTGCTGCTGCGCACCGGGTTCCAGGTCTACCGGCTCAGCCCGCTCCCGCCGCCGGTGTCGCCGCCGACGCCAGATCCCATGCTTCGAGGTACTTGAGCCCGCTGCCGGTGTTGAAGAGCACGATCCGCTCGCCGGGCGCGACGAGCCCGCGTCCGCACAGGTCCTTCAGCGCCGCGAAGGTGGCCGCGCCCTCCGGGGCGGCGAAGACGCCGGTCGCGGCGGCCATCTCGCGCCACGCGGCGAACGTCGCCTCCTCGGTCACGGCGACGGCGGTCCCGCCGGATTCGCGCAGGGCGCGCAGGATCAGGAAGTCGCCGATCGCCCGCGGGACGCGCAGCCCGCTCGCGCTCGTGCGCGCGTCCGCCCACGGCTCCGCGCGCTCCGCTCCCCGCTCGAAGGCGCGAACGATCGGGGCGCAGCCCGCCGCCTGCACGGAGACCATGCGCGGGCGCTCCGC
>DATLHN010000044.1:0-2549 GCA_035539875.1 Armatimonadaceae bacterium | reverse complement strand
GACGACTGCTCTGTTCGTGGCCGAGAGCGCGGAACTGCGGGTCGCGCGCCTGACCGGGCACGCGCGCGCCCTCGCCCGCGACGCGGCGGCGCTGACCATCGCCGACGCCTGCGACCGGGCGAGGGCGCTGCTGCACGCGCTCTGCGCCCACGCCCGCCGGTCGCCGAGGTGGGCGCAGAGCGCGTGCAGCTGCGCGCGCGACCGGGCGCACGCGTCCGCGATGGCCAGCATCGCCGCGTCCCGGGCAAGGTCGCGCGCGTGTCCGGTCAGGCGTGCCGCCCGTAGCTCCGCGCTCTCGGCCACGAACAGAGCAGTCGTCAGGTCTGCCAGCAGTGCGGCAGACTCCTGGTCGGCGTCCGCCGGGTCCGCGCTGCCGTCGTGCTGCCAGTGCTCCCACGTCAGCAAAAAGGCCGCCCGCATCGCCTCGCGCAGCGCCTCGACCTCGCCGCCCGGCCCGGCGAGCCGCGGCTCCGGCGACGCGAACGTGAGGCGGCCTTTGCGGACGCGCCGCCCGATCTGGTCGGCAATGGTCAGCCGGTTGATCTCGTTCGTCCCCTCGAAAATGCGGGCGACGCGCGCGTCGCGGTACGCGCGCGCCGCGGGATATGCCTCACTGTACCCGTAGCCGCCGTGTATCTGGAGCGATTCGTCTACGACGTAGCCCAGCGTCTCCGTGCCGAAGACCTTTACCAGGGCGCATTCGACGGCGAACTCCTCCGCCGCGGCGAGCAGGCCCGCACGGTCGCCTTCGGCGACGCCCGCGAACCGGCCGTCGATCAGGCCCGCCGCCCGGTAGAGCGCGCTCTCCAGGGCGTAGACGCGCGCGGCCATCTCGCCCAGCTTGTGCCGCACGAGGCCGAACGCGGCAAGGGATTGTCCAAACTGACGGCGCTCGCGGGCGTAGCGGGCGGCGCGGTACAGGTTGGTCTTGCTCGCCCCGAGTGCGCCCGCGCCGATGTTGAACCGGCCCAGGTTCAGCGGGTAGAGTGCAACCCGGTGCCCGCCGCCGACGTCGCCGAGCACCGCGTCCGGGGGCAGTCTCACGCCGTCGAGGAACAGGGTGCGCGTGGACGTGCCCCGCAGGCCCATCTTCTCCTCCTCGCGGCCCAGCGAGACCCCCGGGAGTTCGCGCGGCACCAGGAACGCGGTTAGCCCCTCGTCCGCGCGGGCGAAGACCGTAAAGAGGTCCGCGAACCCGGCGTTCGTGATCCACTGCTTAACACCCGTGAGCCGCCACCCCTCCGATGTCCGCTCCGCGCGGCAACGCAGGGAGAGCGCGTCCGACCCGGCGTTCGCCTCGGTCAGCGCGAACGCCCCGATCGCCGCGCCCGCTGCCATCCCCGGCAGATGCGCCGCCCGCTGCTCCTCCGAACCGAACCAGACGAGCGGAAGCGTGCTGACGCCGCCGTGGACGTTGTGGGTCAGGGCGAACGACGGCGATTCCGCCGCGCGCTCGTAGAGGAGCGCGAGCGCGGAGCGGGGGAGTCCGAGGCCGCCGTACCGCTCGGGGATCGCCCCGCCCAGCAGACCCAACTCGCCCGCCCGGCGCAGGAGGGCGCGCATGACGCCGGGTTCGTGCCGCTCCAGGTCCCCCTCCCGGGGCAGCACCTCCTGGCGGACGAAGCGCGTCATCGTGTCGGCCATCTGCCGGACGTCGCCCGGCAGGTCCTCCGGCGTGCGGACGCCCCCCGGCGCGACCGGCCCGCACAGGAACGCCGCCCCGCCCGCTACTTTTCCTTCGCTATCCATTCCGGCACCACGCTGTGCAGGTCGGCCGCGAGGCCGAAGTCGGCGACGCGGAAGATGGGGGCGTCCGCGTCGGTGTTGACGGCCACGATGGTCTTCGCGCCCTGCATCCCGGCGACGTGCTGGTCGCTGCCGGAGATGCCGAGCGCGACGTACAGGTCGGGCGCGACCGTGCGCCCGGTCTGGCCGATCAGCATCCAGGAGGGGGCGATACCCGCGTTGACCGCGCCGCCGGACGCCGCCGCCGCGCCCCCGAGCACGTCGGCCAGGCCCCCGGCGAGGCGCTCGAACGTCTCCGCGTCGCGCAGGGGCCGGCCCCCGGCGACCACGACCCGAGCAGTCCCCAGGTCGGGACGGCCCGCCGCGCCTTCGTGGCGATCCATCGAGACGCGCTCGCCGAGAAGGGGATGCTCCTGCGCGAGGAGCGCCGCGGCCCGCTCCCGCTGCGCCGGCGTCCGCAGGCCCGTCGGCACGATCAGCACGACGGGCGCACCCTCGTCCGCGATCTCGACCGCGCGCCGGAACCGCCCGGCGTGGACGGTATGGGTCACGCGCAGTCCGCCATCCGGCGACGTTTCCGCCGCGACGACCCCGCGGACCATCGGCCAGCCGTGTTTTCCCGCGACCCACGCCAGCGCGTCCGCCTCTGCCCCCGTTCCGACGATCACCCGGGCGCTCTCGGGAAGCGAGAAGGACGTCTCCGCCGTGCCCCCGCCCCCTTCACGCCGAACCAGCGCCATCCGAAGTTCGTCCACGTCGGCCACCATCCGGCACGCGGCGCGGGGGGGCGGGAGGAAGTAGCG
>DATLHN010000043.1:0-4685 GCA_035539875.1 Armatimonadaceae bacterium | reverse complement strand
GGCGCGGACCTTCGCGACCCGGTCGCCGCGATCAAGCAGGTGTCGCGCGACCAGACGCTGAAGTGGCGCGTGGAGCGTTCGGCGGAGCTGGGCGGCGGCTCCATCGGCGCGGTGGACGTGCAGCGCATCTACCTGGCGGCGGCCCAGGATCGCCTGGCGGGACTTTCAGAGGAGACCGACCTCGTCCTTACCGAATGGCGCACCGTGCTGGGCCGCCTGGAGTCCGATCCGCTCTCGCTATCGGACACGCTCGACTGGGCGGCGAAGCGCTCCCTGCTGGAACAGTACCGCGAGTCCGAGGGCCTGGCGTGGTCGGATACGGCGCTGCAGAGCGTCGACCTGGAGTACCATAATGTAGACCCGGAAGCGGGTCTTTATCTCGCGCTGGAGCAGGCGGGCGCGGTGCGCCGCGTCGTCGCCGACGAGGCCATCGCGGATGCGGTCGAGAACCCGCCCGTGAGTTCGCCGCGGGCGCTGGTCAGGGGCATGGCGGTGCGCCGCTTCGCCGAGGCCGTCAAGTCGGTGACGTGGAGCCGGCTGCAGATCGAGGACGGCTCCTCGCAGAGCGTGGGCGTCCGCATGGCGCAGGTACAGGACCTGGACGCCGGGGCGGTGCGGGCCGCGCTGGAGCACGCCGGAACGCCCGGGGAGTTCGTGGCCGCCCTGGAGCGGCTGGAGCACGACGCGGGCACCGACACGGTGCGGGACATCGACGTGACCGACGACGAGCCGGCGGCGACTTCGCCACTGGTTTGACCGGCGCGGAAACCGGCGCGGCGCGAAATGCCGTACAGATAGTGGGGATGTGCGCGGCGCGGACCGAGACGCGCCCGCAATCGTTAAGGAGAGTGACAGCGATGCAGGATATTCGCCTGGACGACCGACTGACCCGGCCCATGCCGACCGCCGACCCGCTGCGCAAGCAGGGCGGCGAAGGCGACGGCCCGAGCAAGCCCGACGTGAAGCGACCGGAGTCGCGCAACATCCTGGACCGGATGAAGCGCGTGGACCCCAATCAGGCGAAGCGGTATCGCCAGCGCTCCGGTCAGTAGACGAAACGAACCAAACGGAAAGAGCACCATGCCTTTGACCCCTGGCGAGGGGCGTGGCGATTTCGCCACGCTCGTCGGCTGGCGCAGCAACGCGCCGGACGCTGCCCCGCGTCCGGCGTTTGCGTCTCCGGGCGCGATTAGCACGCCCGGAGACGGGCTCGCCGGCACCGACATTCACGGCACGACCGTCATCGCCGTCAAGTACAAGGACGGCGTCATCAACGTGGGCGACCGGCGCGCGACCGGCGGCTTCGCCATCATGTACGACAAGGCGGAGAAGATCCTCCCGCTGGACGACTACACCCTGATGGCGATCTCCGGATCGTTCTCCAAGGCCATGGAGATCGTCCGCTACCTGCGACACGCCTTCCGGTATTACGAGCGCTCCCAGCTCCAGCCGATGAGCCTGGACGGCAAGCTCAGCGAGCTGGGCAAGGTCATCGCGGGGAACCAGATGGCGGCGATGCAGGGCATCGGCGCCGTCATCCCCGTGCTCTCGACCTTCGACCGCGAGCGCAACGAGGGGCGCATCTTCTTCTACGACGGCGGCGGCGCGCGCTTCGAGACCGCGGAGTACGGCGCGGCGGGCTCCGGCTCGACGCAGATACGCGGCGTCTTCGAGTACATCTCCAAGACCCGCGGGCCGTTCCGCGAAATGGACCGCGAGACCGCGCTCCGGGAGGCGCTCACGCTTCTGGAGATCGCCGCGGACCTCGACGCCGCCACGGGCGGCGCGGGCAAGATCCTGCCCGTCGCGAAGACGATCACGAAGGACGGCATCGAGGACGTGGACGAAGAAACGCTCCGCGCCGTCGTGAACGACATTCTGGCGCGCGACCCGCTCGCGTCCGGACCGAACGCCCGGTAGACAGAACAAACCATGTCTTATAGCCTGTACGACTGGAACCAGTCGCTGCAACAGCGCAACGAGTACGTGGAGGACCGCCTCAAGGACGGCTCCCCGGTGGTCGCCGTCTCCTTCGACGGCGGCATCCTCCTGCTCAGCCTGCGCCCGGAGCAGCAGCGGAAGGTATACGAGATCTACGACCGCCTGATCATGGGCGCGCTCGGCAAGCAGAGCGACGTGGAGTCGCTGCGAATCGCCGCCATCGACACGGCGCACCGCGAGGGGTTCGAGCGCTCCCCAGACGACGTCTCGGTCCAGCGGCTCGTCGGCTTCGCCCTCTCGCCCGCGATCAAGCGGGTCTACAACGACCAGACGGCGATACCGCTGACACTGCGGGTCGTCTTCGCGGAGATGAACCGTTCGGCCGACGAGGACCACCTCTTCGTGCTGGGGTACGACGGCGAATTCGCCGGCCGCCAGCGGTACGCCGTCGTCGCGGGCACGGCCTACGCCGAGCAGCAGGCGGAGGAGGCGCTCGCCGCCGCGGCGCCGAAGACCCTGGAGGAGGCGCTCGCCGCCGCCCTCACGGCGTGGGGCACGGCGCGGGCGCGGCTCGCCCCGCGGGCGGCGTCCGACGACGAGGAGTTCGACCCGCTCGCCGCCGACGGCCAGGACGACGGTAGCGCGCCGAAGACCTCGGACGACCCGGCGGTCGCCCTGCGCGAGGCGCTTAAGGACGGGGCGACGGTGGAGGCGGCGCTCCTGAGCCGCACCACCCCCCGCGAGACCAAGTTCCGCGTTCTGGCCGATTCGGAACTCACCGCGGCCGTCGCGCCGTACCGGTAGTCAGGACGAGACGGACCCCCTGGCGGCTCGCGCCCGCGCGCGTCGCCAGGGGGTTTCCCGTTTTTTCACCTCGCGCGAACCGCGGTCAGGAACGGCGGTTTGCGTGGTACAACAGGCGTATACAGGCCGAACTTGTGCATTCGGTCGGCCCGCCCCACCCAGCAAGGATTTTCCATGGAGCGACGCATCTTCGGAATTGAGACCGAGTTCGGATGTCTGGTTCGCGACGAAAAGGTCGGGACGCCCGAGCGGGTGGTCGAGGAGGTCAAGAACCACTGCTTCTACCAGAAGAAGTGGGGGCTGATCGACCTCCACGCCCGGGACTACTCCTTCGAACCGGCCCGCAGCGGCGGCTTTCTCATCAACGGCGGCCGCCTCTACATCGATGCCGTCGGGGACCACGAGGAGTACGCCACCCCGGAGTGCACGGACATCTTCGACGCCTGCCGCTACTACAAGGCGGGCCAGTGGATCGTCCAGAGCCTGCTCAACGACCTCGGCCTGGCGGAGGGGGCATCGTTCCACAACAACAGCGTGGACCACTACGGCGGCCACACGTTCGGTTGCCACGAGAACTATCTGGTGGAGATGCAGGACGAGGACTTCTTCCGGGCCTCCTTCAACTACCTGCTCCCCTTCCTGGTCACCCGACAGATCTTCGCCGGGGTCGGGCGGGTCGGCGGACACCGGCTGAACTTCTCGTCCATGAAGAACTCGGTGATGACCATCTCCGACTACGACGTGGACTACCAGTGGGTGAGCAACTTCTACGGCGTCGAGATCGACCCCACCATCGACTTCCAGCTCTCCCAGCGTGCCGACCACATCGTCAAGACGATCTCCTCGCGCGTGCGCTTCAACCGGGCGATCATCAACCCGAAGTGGGACTCGTACTACAACTTCTCCAACCTCCATCGCCTGCACATCCTGTACGGCGAGGGGAACATGAGCGACTACGCGACCGCCCTCAAGATCGGCACCACATCCGCGGCCTTGACGCTGGTCGAGGATGGGTTGCTCGGGGCGGAGGTCGAGATCCGCGACCCGCTGGAGACGCTGCGGACCGTGTCGCGCGACGGCACGTACAAGTGGATCGTCAAGCGCAAGTCCAGCGGCACGATCTCGGCCATCGATCTGCAGCGCATCTACCTCGCCGCCGCCCAGAAGCGGCTCGCCGGCTTCGACGAGCAGACCGACTGGGTGCTGCTCGAGTGGGAGGCGACCCTCGACGCGCTCGAGACGGATCCGATGAGCCTCTACAACAAGCTCGACTGGGTCGCCAAGCGCAAGATGTACCAGGAGTTCATCGACAGTGAGGGTGTGGGCTGGCAGGACGAGGTTATGCAGAGCCTCGACATCGAGTATCACAACGTGAACCCGGCGCAGAGCCTCTTCTACGCGCTGGAGGAGCAGGGCGAGATGCTCCGCCTTATCCCCCACGCCGAGATCGCCGCCGCGACGGTGGAATCGCCCCAGAACACCCGGGCGAAGGCGCGCTCGCAGATCATCAACAAGCTGATCGCTTCGAAGTCTCGCGATTACGTGATCGACTGGGACCTGGTCTACCTGGCGAAGAACCGCCACCTCGACCTGAAGAATCCGTTCGACACCTACGAGAAGGAAGCCGAATCCTTCGGCAAGACCATATAGACCGAAGAGAACGCCCCGGCTGCCGCGTCTGGCAGCCGGGGCGTTCTGCGTTGTTGGGCTACACAGCACGGGCCACTCGAAACCGGCGAACAGGAATCACGGTTGCCGGGGCCGAATTCCCTACCGTCATGCCCGTGGATCTAACACTCGCCGCAGTAGAGGACGACCTAGCCGACGCCTGGGAGCGCCACTGCGGCGACCTCGACTTCGTCACCGTCCACCGCGGTTCCATTCTCGACCTCGCCTGCGACGCGCTCGTGTCGCCCGCGAACTCGTTCGGGTTCATGGAC
>DATLHN010000042.1:0-2701 GCA_035539875.1 Armatimonadaceae bacterium | reverse complement strand
GGGTTGGGCCGTGGCCATGCGGTGCGGGGCGCTCCTTAGGGTCGCTCGGGCGAAACAGGCAACAAGTGCGAACAGTTATTCACCAGAGTATAGCGGTAAAACCGCCCCCCGGTCAAGAAGAATCCCACCTTCAGGTATCGGGAAACGAGAAGGTCCCGGTACCCAGGTCGACCTCGCCCCGCGCCCCGACCGGCAGCGTCATGCGGCGCGGAATGTGGCCGTAGGCGATGCCGGAGGCGACCGCCACGTGCGCCGGGGCGAGGCCGAGGCACAGGTCCGGGACGCCGGTCAGCAGCCGCTCGTCCTCGCCGGGCTTGTCGTTGCCGTTGAACGAGCCGACGAGGATCGCGGAAAGGTTCTCCAGTGCCCCCGCGAGGCGCAGCTGGGTCAGGAACCGGTCCACCGCGTACATCTCCTCGTGGACGTCCTCGATGACCAGGACCGCCCCGGTCAGGTCGGGCACGTACGGCGTCCCGACCAGCGAGGCCAGCAGTGACAGGCAGACCGGTATCACGGGTCCCGACACGGACGGCGCGCCGCCGGGCGCGGGCCGGTGGACCGTCCACGGGGCGGCGTCCGCGGGCGGGGCGAAGACGCGCGGGAATCCGCCGTCCCCGACGGCGTTCCAGAATGACGCCTCGCTGTACGGGTCGAGGGTCTCCTCGCCGAACCCGTGCCCGGCGGTCGCCATGATGCCGCTGAAAGTGACGAGATCCGCCCGCGCCGCCATCGCCAGCGAGAGCGCGGTCACGTCCGAATAGCCGACGATCGGCTTCGGATCGCGTCGCGCAGCCGCGTAGTCGATCCGGTCCAGGAGGCGCGCCGCGCCGTACCCGCCCCGCGCGCAGAGGATCAGGTCGACGTCGGAATCGTTCAGGAAGCGGTTCAGGTCGGCGACGCGCCCTTCGTCGTCTCCCGCGAGGTAGTGGTAGAGGTCGCCGCCGGACCGGCCCGCGTTCTCACCGACGGCCACGCGGTAGCCGCGGCCTTCCAGCGCGGCGACGCCGCGGCGTATGCTCTCGTCGGACGACGGTCCGGACGTGGAGACGAGTCCGATCGTACCGCCGGGCCTCAGAAGGCGCGGCCAACGCGCCGAAGAAAGGGGAGGGTTGCTGCTCATCAGCGCGAAAGTTCCGCGCCCGAAGCCCGAACTCCTGCCACCGGGAAAAGCCGACGGCCCGAGGAGGCAGATGCCTCCCCGGGCCGTCCGTCGCAAACCGGTCCTAATCGTCAGATCGCCGCGGCGGCGCTGTCCGCCGGCATCGGCTCGATCGACTGCACTTCGCGCTGATCGTTCCAGCCGGTGTTCGTCCGGTGGCTCTGCCAGTCGTTGTATTTGCCCTTGATCGTGGCGAGAGGATTCTCCGAGTCGGAGATCTCCTTGAGCTTGCCGTTCAGGCGATCCATCGTTCCCTTGACCCCGCCGGGCTGCTTGGACGCCCAGTACAGGCCGCCGCCGATAGCCGCCGCGAGGAGCAGGCCGGTGTTTCTCGAGTTTCTCATTTCAGGGTTATCCTCCGTGAGTCTCTGCTTCCATTGCTTTTTCAGGTGTGATCGTCCGGGTGCGTGTCTTCTACTTCTCTCAACTCTCCAGGGAATTCTTACCCCCCGCTCTTGGCGTGTAAACGCCGAGCGGGCTACCATAGGGCGACATGAGCGAACCCAGCACTCTCTCGGGACCCGACGAACACCTTCCCCTCCCACTGCCCTTTCTGCCCGAAGCGGCCATCTTCGACTGCGACGGCACCCTCGCCGACACGATGCCCCTCCACTTCCGCGCCTTCCGCGAGATCCTCGACGCCGCCGGGGCGGGCCACGTCTTCCCGGAGGAGCAGTTCTACGCCTGGGGCGGGGTCACCGCCGCCGAGATCGTCGCGCGCCTCAATGCGCAGCACGGCCTCGCCCTCCCGGTCGAGGAGACCGCGCACCGGAAGGAGGAGGCGTACGCCCGCCTGATGCCGACGCTGACGCCGGTCGCCGCCGTCGTGGAGGAGGCGCGCCGCTTCCGAGACGCGGGCGTCCGCCTCGCAGTCGCCTCGGGCGGGCGGCGGGACCTCGTGGAGCAGACTCTGCACGTGCTCGGGGTCCGCGACTGGTTCGGCCCGGTCGTCGGCGCGGAGGACGTGCGGCGCGGCAAGCCCGATCCAGACGTCTTTCTGCTCGCGGCGCAGAACCTGGGCGTCCGCCCCGAGGTCTGCGTGGTCTACGAGGACGCCGACGCGGGGCTGACGGCCGCGCACCGCGCGGGGATGCGGGCGGTAGACATCCGGCCCTACCTCCCGGTACGCTGACCGGCGACAAATCGTCCAGGGGGCGCTTCCGCGGCCCGCCCCGGCGGGTACAATCACCCCGAACGCTTCTCAAACACGAGGACCCCTATGCCCCTGTTGCCGATAAGCATCGACGCCGCCAACCTCGCGCCGGAGGTCACCCCGGCGCACGTCTTCGCCTGGAAGGACCGCCTCGCCTGGGCGCACCGCACCCTGGTCGAGGGGACGGGAGCGGGCGCGGACTTCCGCGGCTGGCTCGACCCGGCCGCGATGGTCAGCGACGAGGAGATCGACCAGATCGAGGCCATCGCCGCCGACCTGCGCGCCAATAGTGACACACTGGTCGTCATCGGCATCGGCGGCTCGTACCTCGGCGCGCGGGCGGTGATCGAGGCACTGGCCCCGGCGGACGCCCCGCCGGTCCTCTTCGC
>DATLHN010000041.1:0-34284 GCA_035539875.1 Armatimonadaceae bacterium | reverse complement strand
TGGATGTTCTTCGCCGTGCGGATGCGCGAGCGAATCTGACGCATGGTAGGCATAAGCCGGTCGTGTTCCTCAAGCGGCGATGCCGGTCCGTGTTACCAGGAGACCGGTGGCCGGGGCAAAATCGTTGCGGGGCCGGAAGGCTCTCCGCCAACCGTACCTGATTGTACAGCCTGCGGCGGCGTTTGTCACCGGAAGGCCGCCTGCCCGTTCCGAATCCCGCCGCGGGCTTTCAGTACGGACGGCAGTAACAACGAGAACAATCGCGCGGTCGCGCGACGAAGAAGGGGGCGGGCGAATGAGAGAGGTGTCGTCGAGCGGCGAGGACGGTGCGATGAGTGACGAGGGCGGTGCGATGAGTGAGGAGGCGCTGGCGAAGCGTCTCGGCTTCGATAGCGACGTGGTCGCGCGGGTGCGGGCTATTGCGGGCGGCGACGCGCTCACCGTGGTTGAGCAGGGCGGGTACGCCGAGGAGCACGATGCGGACGGGGAGGACGGTCCTGAGTCGGCGGCGGGCGAGACGCCGGACGTCGCGCTGTTAGTGTCGGTCCCGCGCGAGACGTCGCCGGAAGTGCTGCGCCAACTCCGCGAGGCGCTCGTCCCGCGCGGCTACCTGCCGTTCCGCATCGACGAGTCCTACGCCGAGGAGAACCCCACCGACAGCATCGCGGTTCTGAAGACCGGCGACAAGTTCGCGCCGGTCCGATTCTGCCGGACCAACGGGATCAATTATGCCGTTGACACGGACGCCGTGCTGGCGAAGCTGGCGGACTGGGACCGGCGACTGGGCGTGACCGTACTGGGCGCGGAGTTCGACAGCCTGTACGTCACTTTCGACCGTCTGCCGCAGGACCTCGCCGCCTTCGCGGAGGAGTTGTACGAGTTCTGCCCGGACCTGCTGGACCAGGGACTCGAAGTGATGGTGGACGAGGCGTTCGAGTACCTTTCTGAGGAGCAGCAGGAACTCGTCCAGGCGCGTCTGGACGAGGACGAGGGCGACGAGGACGGCACGGCGCACCGGGTTGCCCTCCGTATGCTCGCGGACGAAGTGGCCCGACACCGCTCCGTTTCCTTCTGGTGGGACTGAGGAGTGGGGCGCGTTTCCGCCGGCGCAGGACGAGGGGCAGTCTCCGTCGTAGTTAATGCCCGGAAGGACCGCGCCAAACCCCTATGTCTGCCGAAGCAGTAGAAGAGACCGCCGCCCCCGCCGCCGCTCCCACATCGACCCCGACCGTGTTCGACCTGCCCGGCGACATCCACGTTGCCGCCGAGCGCGCCCGCCTCCTGCGCGACGAGGTCCAGCGGCACAACATCGCCTACTACGTTCACGACGATCCGAAAGTCAGCGACGCCGAGTACGACGCTCTAATGAACGAGCTGGTCGCCCTGGAGACGAAGTTCCCCGAACTGGTGTCGCCGGATTCGCCGACGCAACGGGTCGGCGCGGGACCGCTCGAAGGGTTCGGGCAGGTCCGCCACCGCCGGCCCATGCTGTCGCTCGGGAACGCGTTCAGCACGGACGACCTGCGCGAGTTCGACAAACGCGCCAAGCGTGCGCTCGGGATGGACCTGGACGCGCCGGTGGAGTACATCGGCGAGCTGAAGCTGGACGGGCTGGCCGTCTCGCTGACGTACGAGCGGGGCGTGTTCGTGCAGGGGGCGACGCGCGGGGACGGGACTACGGGCGAGGACATCACGCAGAACCTGCGCACGATCAAGTCGCTTCCGCTGCGCCTCCACGGCGAGAACCCGCCGGAGTTGATCGAGGTGCGCGGCGAGGTCTTTCTGACCCACGGCGAGTTCGCGCGCATCAACGCCGAGCGGGAGACGAGCGGCGAGCCGACGTTCGCCAACCCGCGCAACGCCGCGGCGGGCAGCCTGCGCCAGCTCGACTCGTCGATCACGTCGCGGCGACGCCTCCAGGTCTTCTTCTACGGACTCGGCGAGTCGCGGGGCTACACCCCGCGCACGCAGGCGGGCCTGCTGGAGCAGTACCGGGAGTGGGGCCTGCCGGTCAACCCGCAGCGGCAGGTGTGCGGGGACATCGATTCGGTGATCGGGTACGTCGACGCATGGGGCGAGAAGAAGAACACGCTCGACTACGACACCGACGGGGTGGTCATCAAAGTCAACGACTACCGGCTCCAGGCGGAGCTGGGGCAGGTGGCGCGCGCCCCGCGCTGGGCCATCGCCTACAAGTACCCGGCGCTCCAGGTGCAGACCGTAGTCGAGGACATCATCGTCCAGGTCGGGCGCACGGGCGCGGTCACCCCGCTGGCACTGCTGAGGCCGGTGGCGGTCGGCGGCGTCGTCGTGAGCCGCGCCACGCTGCACAACCAGGACGAAATCGACCGCAAGGACGTCCGGATCGGGGACACCGCGGTCATCCAGCGGGCGGGCGAGGTCATCCCCGAAGTCGTGCGCGTGGTGCCGGAGCTGCGCCCGGCCGATTCGCAGCCCTACCGCATTCCCGCCGAGTGCCCGTCCTGCGGCACGCCTATCGTCCGAACCGAGGGTGGGGCGGTCGCCCGGTGTCCCAACGCGCGCGGGTGCCCGGCGCAGCTGCAGACGCGCGTCGAGCACTTCGTCTCGCGCAACGCGCTGGACATACAGGGGTTGGGTGAGCGGCACATCGCGCAGCTCATCGCCGCGGGCCTGGTGCGCGATCCGGCGGACCTCTTCTTCCTGAAGAAGGATGATCTATTGCCCCTGGAACGGATGGGCGACAAGCTGGCCGACAACATCCTGAACGCCATCGAGCAGGGCAAGCAGACGACGCTCGCGCGGCTCCTCTTCGCGTTCGGCATCCGGCACACGGGCGAGCGCGTCTCGTCGGTGCTGGCGCAGAACCTGGGCACGCTGGAGCGGGTCGCGGCGGCGAGCGTGGACGAGCTGGATGCCGTCCACGAGATCGGGCGAACGACGGCGGAGGCGGTCGCGGGCTTCTTCGCGCTGGAGGAGACGCGGGAGATGCTGGCCAAGCTGCGCGCGGCGGGCGTGGATGCGAAGGGGGACGACTCCGCGCCGGTCTCGGACCACTTCGCCGGAAAGACCTTCGTCTTTACCGGCGGCCTGGTGCAGCGGACCCGCGAGGACGCCGAGGCGCTCGTGCGGCGGCTCGGGGGGCGCGCGTCCGGGTCCGTCTCGAAGCAGACGTCGTACGTGGTTGCCGGAGAGGGAGCGGGATCGAAGCTGGCGAAGGCGCAGCAGCTCGGGGTCCCCGTGCTGACCGAGGACGAATTCGCGAACCTGCTCCCCGACGGCAGCGATACCGGCCCGGGGTAGATTCCGGGGGACGATGGGGTAGAATGCGCCATCACCGGTGGGACGGAGGCAGCGGTAGCGATGAAGTTCACCCTGCGCGTCACCATAGCCACCGCGCTGCTCACCATCCTGATCGCCACGCACCTGATCGCGCTGGTCACGACGCAGCGCGGGGCGGCGTTTCTCGTGCGCGACCTCTCAGACCAGGTGCTCCAGCGCACGTCGGACAGCGTGCAGGAGTACGCGACGCGCCTGCTGCGGACGGCGTCGAGCCAGGCCGCGCTCACGGCCGGATACATCCAGCGCGACGTGCTGGAGGGGCAGCGGCGCGACCTGTCCGCGAGCGACTTCCGCCCGGCGCTCGGCTACTTCCGCGAGGTGATGCGCGTCCACCCGGAGATCAGCTACGTCTCGCTCGGCGTCGAAAGCACCGGCGAGTACTGCCACGTGGCGCGGGAGCCGAGCGGTGCGCTCACCGAGCAGGAGTGCGTCCGCGACGCGCGGGGGCGCATCCGTCTGGCGGAATTCCGTCGCGACGGCAGCGGCCGGCGCGTCCGCATCCGCAGCGTCGCCGATTCCGACTACGACCCCCGGAAGCGACCGTACTACCGGCTCGCGAAGCAGGCGGGGAAGCGCGCCTGGACGGAGACCTACCAGTTCCGGACGCTGACCGGCGACACCGTATACGGGATCACCTGCGCGAACCCGGTGCGCGACGCCGGAGGGCGATTGGTGGGTGTCGCCTCCGTCGACTTCACGCTGGAGAGCCTGGACAGCTTCCTCAACGCCCGGCCGGTCGGGAAGACCGGCTTCCCGTTCCTGGTCGAGGCGACGAAACTCGGTGCGCGGCAGGTGATCGCGAGCGGGGAGCCTTCGCGGGTGGAGGGCGTTCCGGCCCCCCGCGACGCCGTGGAAGCGTTCCTGCGAAAAGTCCCCGGAAGGGACGTCCCTAAGGCGTTCCAGACGGTCCGTTTTCTCGCGGGGGATACCGACTACCTGGGGAGCATCCATCCCCTGCGCGGCGGCGCGGACGCGAGCGCGCCGCAATGGCTGCTTTGTACGCTCGTCCCGGAGGACGAGGTCATGGGGCGGGTGGAGCGCAGCATCAACATCGCGGCGGCGGTGATCGCGGCCGGTATCCTGACCGGAATCCTCGCGAGCGTCGTTCTCTCCGCCGGGATCGCGCGGCCGGTTCGCGCCATCGTGCGGGAGTTCGACCGCATCCGCAATCTTCAACTGGAGCCCGGACCGCCTTTCCGATCCCGCATACGCGAGGTCGCGCAGCTCACCGACGGCCTGGAGCGGATGAAGTCCGGGCTTCGCTCCTTCGAACTGTTCGTGCCGTCGGACTACGTCCGCTGGCTGCTCGCCACGGGCCTGGAGGCGAAGCCGGGAGGACAGCGCCGCCCGGTCACCGCCTTTTTCGCGGACATCGCCGGGTCCACCATGCTGGCCGAGGCGCTGTCTCCCGAGGAGCTGATCGCGCTCCTGGGGGACTATTTCAACGCTGTCAGCGGGGAGATCGCCGCGACGGGCGGGACGGTAGACAAGTACAACGGCGACGAGGTGATGGCGTTCTGGAACGCGCCGATCCTGCGCCCCGACCACGCGCGCATGGCCTGCGTCGCCGCGCTGCGCTGCGTCGAGCGCCTGGAAGAGCTGCGCGACCAGTGGGTCGCGCGCGGCCTGCCCACGATCTCGGCGCGCATCGGCCTCTGCACCGGGGAGGTGACGGTCGGCACCGTCGGAAGCGACGCGCGCCTCAACTACACGATCCTCGGCGACACCGTGAACGTGGCGAAGCGCATCGAGGGGCTTAGCAAGGCGTACGGCACCCGCGTCCTGGCCGCGGAGTCGACGGTGCGCGAGGCCGGGCCGGACATCGTGGCGCGCCCGGTGGACGTGGCGGAGGTCGCCGGGCGCGTGGAACCGGTCCTGGTGTACGAACTGCTCGGGCTGCGCGGCGAGGTGTCCGCCGAGACCCAGCACTTCGCGGACCTGTGCGGGCGCGCCTGGGACGGCTGGAAACGGGGCGACCTGGCCGAAGCGGACCGACTCCTGGCCGAGGCCCAGGCGCTTCGCCCGGACGACGTGGCGATCGGCCTTTGCCGGGCGCGGTGGGGAGCGGGGGAGGGGCGACGCGCCGTCCCCGGAACGGCGTCCCCCGCCGTGCTACAATGAGCCTGTCATGCTCACCCGCCGCATCATCCCGTGCCTCGACGTCAAAGAGGGGCGCGTCGTCAAGGGCGTCAACTTCGTCGGCCTGCGCGACGCGGGCGATCCGGTCCAGCTCGCGGCCATGTACGACCGCCAGGGCGCGGACGAACTTGTCTTCCTCGACATCACCGCCTCCGCCGAGAAGCGCGGCCTGATCTTCGACCTCGCCGCGCGCGTCGCCGAGGAGGTCTTTATCCCGTTCACGGTTGGCGGCGGCATCGCCAGCGTGGACGACTTCCGGCGCATCCTCGCGACGGGTGCGGACAAGGTTTCCGTGAACAGTGCCGCGCTGCGCAACCCCGGCCTCATCCGCGAAGCGTCCGAGCGGTTCGGGTCGCAGTGCGTCGTGATCGCTATCGATCCCAAGAAGACGGGGAACACGAAATCCGGCTGGGAGGTCCACGTCCACGGCGGCCGAACGCCTACCGGCGTGGACGCGCTGGAGTGGGCGGAGCGGGTGTACGCGCTCGGCGCGGGCGAGATCCTGCTGACCTCGATGGACGCGGACGGCACCCAGGCAGGTTACGACCTGCCGCTCACGCGCGCCGTCGCGGACCTCGTCCCTATACCCGTGATCGCCTCGGGCGGCGCGGGCACGCCGCAGCACCTTGCCGAGGCGCTGACCGAGGGCGGAGCGGACGCCGCGCTCCTCGCCTCGATCCTCCACGACGGCCACTACACCGTCGGCCAACTCAAGGACTACCTGGCTGGCGAGGGTGTCCCCGTGCGCCGCCTTCAAGATTCGACCCAGTAGCCCCGTTACTACCCTGATCCCCGGAAGTATCATGAGCAGCGAGAATATAACGACGATTTCGGATTTCCCGATCGAGACCCTGAAGTTCGACGAGAACGGGCTGGTGCCCGCGGTCGTGCAGCACGTCGAGACGAAGGACGTACTGATGCTGGGGTTCATGAACCGCGACTCCTTACTGCGCACGGTGAACGAGGGCAAGGTCTGCTTCTGGAGCCGCTCGCGCCAGAAGTTCTGGCTCAAGGGGGAGACGAGCGGCATGTTCTTGCTGACTCGCGCGGTGCGGGTGAACTGCGAGAACAACTCGCTGCTCGTTCTGGCGGAGCCCATCGGCCCGACCTGCCACACCGGCCACGATTCGTGCTACTACCGCGAGGCGGAGCCGGGCGGCTGGAAAGAGATCGCCGAAGTGGTCGTCGCCCCCGAATCCCTGTACGCGAAGAAATAGCCGCGGAATCGCCCCCGGAGTGCCGTCGCCCGGGGGCGTTCCCCTGTTATAATTGACGACGTATGTAGTCCCTGTTGCGAGGAGCTATCACATGCGTCTGCCGGTACCCCTGGCCGCGCTCGCGGTCCTGTCGCTCGTCAACGTCCCATGCGCGCTCGCGCAGAACGCCGCGCCTCCTGCCGCCGCCCCGCCCTCCCCGGCGCAGCGCTGGCACACGAACGCGGAGAACGTACGGCGGGTCGTCCCCGGGGCAGGGCACGTCGCCTTCGCCACTTCCGGCGGCGTGCGCGTGTGGGACCGCAAGGCGGACACGTGGCGGCTGTTCACCATGAACGACGGCCTCCCGACTAACAACGTGTTCGACGTCGCGTTCGACCCCGATAGCCCCCACACCCTCTGGGCGCTCTGCGGCGACTGGGTGAAACTGGACACGGACCCGATGCCCCGCCTCCACCTGGCGGCGCTGGACCTGAGTACGGGGGCGGTGAACCGGCGGGGCGGCCCGTCCGCGATCGCCCCGAAGACCCCGCGCTCGTATATCTACTTCCTGGACTACCGCCTGGCGGTCAACGAGGACGTTGCCGCCGTGTCCGCCGGGAACCGCGTCGTCCTCGCCTTCGACCGGGCGACCGGGCAGTGGCTGGATCGCGCGCCCGCCTCCGCTCCCCTGGCCCGCGGCAGTCACCTCCCGGGAATGAGCGCCAGCGTCGCCGAGGTCATTGCAAGTCCGAAGTACGCCGCGGTCCGCCTATCCAAGGGGATTTATCTCTACGACCGGCAGACCGGAACCTGGTCGCCACGGCCACTCCCTGAAAAGGAGCCGTTTCTCATCCGCCCGGGTACTTTCCGTTTCGCCGGGGAGAGCGGTTCCGTTACTTTCGAGGCGGACTGGTTCCAGACGCGCCCGATGGAGCGCGCGGGCGGCCCGGTCAGCTATGTGATGAACGTCAAGCGCGGCCGATTCCGCGTGAACCCGGTGACGACCGGCATCGTGCTGGAGCAGGAGACTCCGCGCCGCGCCGCGCCGGACGGCCCGGTAAGCCGGAATTCGCCGATACCACGTCCCGCGCCGCCTTCCCGCCCGCAGGTCACCTTCTGCACCGACCTCGTCGGGGACGGGAAATACCTGTGGGTGGCGGGCTACAACCAGCCGTACCGCCCGCGCAACGGCGGCATCGCGCGGCTCGACATGGAGACGGGGGAGTGGCACCACCCGCCGTCCCCGCCGGGTGGACTCGCCGCGAACGTCGGGAGCCTGACGCGCTTCCGGAGCGGCACGATCGCCCACGTCAGCAGCACCTACAGCCTGTACGACCGCGCGAAGCGGGCGTTCGCCGACGTGACGGACTGGAACAGCTTCCGCGACGATTTCATGACCGCGTCGGCAGGTCGTATGTACCGATCCCTCCCGGACCCGCGTCTCGGCCCGGAAGAGCGGGCGATCCCGATCACCCTCCTCGGAGCGCTCGACGAGCACACGAGTCTCGCCTACGGGCCCGAGGAGCCGTTCCGCTTCGTCGTAGATGGCCAGCCTAACCGCGAGGGGCCGAAGCCTTCGGTCACGTTCCTGTATGACCACCGGACCCAGGAACTGACCCCGATCACCAACCGCGTGCCGGAGATGAAGGGGTTCCGCCCCCAGCTGATCCGCAAGTTCGGAGAGACCGTCTTTCTCGCCGGGGAGACCCGGCGTCCCGCGCCGTCCGCCCTGCCGGGCCGACCCCAACCCCTTCCGATACCGGAGCCGCCCCTGGTGACCGTCTGGCAGTGGGATCCTAAGACCGGCGCGGCTCGCATGGCCGAGCGGGTGACCTGGGCGGACGCCCAGCGTGAGCGGGACGGGCGGGAGCGGCGGTTCCGGGAACTGATCGAGCGGCGGCGGCGGGGCAGTCGCGAGCCGCTGGTGAGGGAACCGACGCCCGACATGAATCTGGTCGACGCGGCGGGATCGCTCTGGCTGATGTGGGAGCGGCGCCTGTACCGCTACGACCCGCGGGCGGACGCGTGGGTTGGGGAGGGGATGGCGGACGGCGTCCAGCCGGAAGCCGCGCCGACCGCCGCACTCTGGGCGCTGGTCCACGCCGGGGGCGGTCGGCCCGGCGTCGCGCGGTGTTGGAGCGCGGCGACGGGCTGGCAGAAGGCGCAGGTGGACGAGGTGACCGCGTCCATGCTCGCCACCGTCGCGCCGGACGCGGACACGCTCTGGTTCGGAGGAGTGGGGGTGGTCGCCGTGCCGCGCGTCTCGGTCCGGTTCACCCCCGAGGGGACCGCACCGTGAGCATGCCTGTGTGAAGACGCGAGCGGGCCGCCGGGGGCAAAAGCACCCCGGCGGCCCGCTCCATTAGTGTTATCGAATGTCGTGGAGAAGCGGCGGCTACTTCCGCCCTTCGGCCTCGGCTTTTTCGCGCGCCGCCGCGAATGCCGCCGCGTTGGCCGCCGTCTGGTCGCCGGCCTGCTGGGCGGCCTGCGCCCGCGCCTGACTCTCCTGCGATACCCCCGCGGGCACGGCGGCCGGGGCGTTGCTGCCCGCCGCGGCGGTCGCGCCTGCCGCTTCGTCCTCCGCCTTGTTGCCGCAGCCGCCGACGAACAGGACGCTCGCGGCGGACAGGCAGACGAGCAGGAGAGCGGTGCGCGAACGGTGGTGGGCGTGTGTCTTATGCATCATGGATCGCTTTCGCCTTGTACCTTCCTAATTCATCGGGAAGCCGGCGCAGGCGTTGGTCCCGCTGAACAGCCATGTCTGGCTGGACGGGCTGTAGGCGCTGCCGATGCCCGGGTAGTAGAAGTTGCGGCACCAGTTGAGCTGACCCTTGGAGATCGCCTTGACGTGGCCGTCCACGAACGCGAAGTTCGAGACGCCGCTGTGGCGGTAGCGGGATACCTGGGCCCACTTCCACGGCTCCGCCTCGCTGCCCGTGAGGTCCTTGTCCCACTGCGCGCTGGAGTTGGGGCCGCTGCACTGCCAGGTCGTGCCGCACTGCCAGTAGGCGTCACCGGTCAGGCGCGGGTCGCCGATGCCGTCGTAGGAGTCGATCTCGTTGTTCTCGGAAAGGAGGACGACGTCGGCGGGGCGGGAGATCTGCCCCAGCGTGGTGGGGACGATGTCGCCGCTGCCGTTGCCGTACCGCTCCTGGGTGAAGATGGTGTCATTGCCGCCGTAGATGTTGCGCGCGCCGGCATCCGGCTGGCTCGGGCAAAGCCAGATTCCGCCCGCGGTGAGCGTTACCGGCGTACCGTCTGTGGATGCCCAAGTGACGCTGATGGTGCCGTTCTTGACGTACGGGCCGACCGCGTCCTGCCAGGTGAACGGCGCCCACGACTGGCGCGGGGCCGGCGGCGGGGTGATCGTCAGGCGCGGGTACGTCTCGTCATAGTCCTGGACGTATTGCAGCGCCGCGAGGCCGATCTGCTTCATGTTCGAAAGGCAAGACGACTGACGGGCCTTCTCCCGGGCCTGGGCGAAGACCGGGAAAAGAATGGCGGCAAGGATCGCGATTATCGCGATGACCACAAGCAGTTCGATCAGCGTGAATGCGCGTGATTCCGAGCGGTCGCGAAGCGACTTCATAGTCCGTACTCCTTCAATGGGGACCGTTTGCGTATACGGTCGTGTCAGCGATTTATCCGACGCATCTCTGCGGCGGGGACGGCGGCAGTGCTGCCGCGGACGATAATATCCGTGACCGGCACGGCGACCCGGCACGACTCGGCGGATTCACCCTTCATCAGGCGGATCAGGGTGCGGACCCCTATACTGCCGATTTCGTCTACCGGCACGGCGATGCTCGTGAGGGGGACCGCGGCCGCGCGGGCGTCGTCCGAGTCGTCCACCCCGACGACCGACAGCATCTCCGGCACGCGCCACCCCAGCGCGTGGGCTGCGTCGACGACGGCCGCCGCGAGCAGATCGTTAGCACACAGGATGGCGGTCGGCGGATCCGCGAGTGCACGCCATGCCCGTACCGCCTCGGCGGCGCGGTCGCGATCGAACCACGAGAACGCGTGGCCGATCAGGGCCGGGTCGTAAAGCCCTTCCGCCCGCATCCGGGCGATGTACGCATCGCGCCGCAGGATGGCGACGTCGTCGGCGACAGGCGTCTGTCGTGTTTCGCCGTCGCCGGGGCTCTCCCCGACGGGACCCGCGAGGTGCGCGATCCGGCGGTGTCCGAGACGGAGAAGGTGATCGAGCGCAAGTCCCACCGTCTGAGTCTCGTCCGCATGAACGGCTCCGCTCCCTGCCGGGAGATCGAAGGCGCGGGCGAGCAGGACGAGCGGCATTCCGGCCCGGGCAGCTTCCGCCGCGCCCTCGGCCTGCTGGAGCAGAAGCCCGTCGACGCGACCGTCCAGGAACGCGCGCGCGCCCCCGCTCTCCCAGGCGGAGGGCGGGTAGTGGAGCAGGGCGTAGTCGGCGGTCCCGCACTCGCGCACGATGCCGGACCAGAGCCTTTCGAAGAAGCGGTTGCCGTAGCGGACGAGAGGGTCGAGCGGGCTGTAGAGCCCGACGCCGATCGTCTGCATCGCCTGCTGTCGCAGGCCGCGCGTCAGCGTGCTGGGGGTGTAATGAAGCTCTTCGATCGCCGCGCGAATCCGCTTAGCGGTCTCCGGCGCGCAGACGTTTTCACGCCCGCTGACGAAGTAGGAGACGGTCGTTGTGGAGACCCCCGCCTGGCGGGCGACATCCTTTATGCTGGTTTTGCGGAAAGCGCGGCTGATGCTCATCTTTGAGGCCGACCGAAGTTAAGCGGGCAGGGATCGGGGCGCTATGGGCGGCCCAATGATTTCAGTGAATTGTTTCAGTATGGTGAATATACGTCCTTGTCTTCCGGATGTCAAGGGGCGGTTCACACGGGGTTCATCCCTCTCATTGTCGGCTGTGTCACGCGCGCACACGAGGTGAAGGCGGGTTTCGCACGCGAAATAGCCTCGCCGTTAGAAAAAACGGTATATAAGCGGGCGGGCACGCCGTTTTACCGTTTCTCTGCGGAATAATAGATACGGAAGGAAGGAGACACGAAGTCGATGCCGATCGCCATCTCACCCGCCCGCCGCTTCCGCGCCAGGGTCGTCGCTGTATTCCTCTGCTGCGCCGCCGCGATTCCCTGCCGGGCTCAGACTTGCCCGCCTCAGGGCGCGTCCGCCGACCCGCCTCCCGGGGCTCCGGCAGTTAAACCGGCGGTCTCCCGCGCCACCACCCGGACTGTTCCCGCCGTTCTGGTCGCGGTTGACGCCGAGCGCAAAACCTTGCGGTTGAGGCCTATGGACAGCGCTGCCGGGAGTGATATGCTCGTCGCCATCGACCCGGAGTGCGAGTACACGCGGAAGGGAGCTGCTTCGGCGCTCACCGCGTTCGCGCCCGGCGAACGGGTCGTAGCCCGACTGTCCTTCCGGACGTCGCCGCAGGAGGTCGTGATCCTGCGCGAACTGTGGGACGAGCGTTCCTACCTCTCCGAGCGGCAGACGCGCACCGAACTCTGCGTCGGCAAAATCGCGTCCGGCACGCCCAGCGCGATCACCGTGCGGCGCGAGCGCGACGGCACGCTGGTCGCATTTCGGGTCACGGAGAAGACGCGCATCCTCAAGTACGACAAGCCCGCGCCTCTGGAGGCGTTTCCCGTCGGCGAGAAGGTAGTGGTGAAGCCGCGCGCCCTCCCGGGCGGCGGCGTGATGGCCGCCATCGTCGGCGGAACTTTGGCGGAAGTGACGTCGGCCCACCTCGACACATTGGTCCGGTGGGAGGGAGTCATCCACGCCGTTGACCCCGGTGCGGCGGACGGCCCGACCGTCACGCTGCTGCGCAACGACGGCGCGACCCGGCGGGTCCTGCTCGCCCCCGGTGCGAGCCTGAAGCAGGGCCGGAAAGCGCTGAGCCCCGCGACACTTCCCGTCGGCGGGGCCGCCCGAGTCCACCTCGTTCGCGGCGGCGAAAAGGCCGGTCTGCGATTCGCCGACGAAATCACTATCGTCGTCCGGCGCGAAGCCCCCGGCGAAACGCGCTAAACCGTCCGCCGCCCCGTCGCCGTCGACGGGGCGGCGGTCGCGTCCTGCTGAGGTGACGGCGCGCGCACGGTAGGGGGTTATTCGCCCCCGCTCAGCGCGCGCAGCCGGGGGATGTTCAGCACGATCAGGGTCCGCCCGTCGCGGCGCACGATTCGCATCTCCTTGAGCCGCGAAATCTTGCGATTGACGGACTCGCGCGACGTGTGGATCTGCACGGCGATCTGATCGTCCGTCAGGTTCGCCAGTCGCCGTTCGCCGTTCGCGTCCGGGACCATCCGCTCCGCCGTATCCCCGAGGAACGCGGCGAGGCGCCCCATGACATCGAGGTTGCGGTGGCGGCGGCTCTGCTCGGTGGCGTCGTGCAGGCGACGAGCGAGTCCGCGCAGCACGCTCCACGCGAAATCGGGCTTCTGCGCGACCGCGCGCTTAAGTTCCTCGCGCTCCAGTACGAGTACCTCGCCGCCCGCGGTGGCCTGCGCGTCAGCGGCGGCGGGCGCGTCGTCGAGGAAGCCTTCGATCCCGAAGTAGTCTCCCGCGCCCCGGTCTCCGACGTACGCCGGGGGCTCGGAGTCCTTTGCCGCCCTCTGAATCCTGACCGTCCCGCTCAAGATAATGAACAACTTCGAGAGCCGGTCGCCTTCCCGACAGAAGACGTCACCCGGGGAGAAGGTCTCGCACTTGCCGATTTCCAGCAGGGCCTGGTGCCCGGCGTCATCCATTTCGGCGAACAGCGGCACACGCCGCAGCGGGTCCTCCGCGGCGTTTTGCCCGGTCGCTGCCGGGCGCACCTTTGTCTGCATTTGTTTCTTTCTTCCAAACCCCACGTTGCCGTCGGCAACACCCCAACATGATGCGTCGGACGTGGTGTCTCGCCACAGCCGCCACCGGGGAGGCGGGGCTGTTCTGCCTGGCGCTTGTAGTACGACAATCTTGCGTTGTCTGGCTCTATTATGACGTGAAATCTCGCCAGTAACGAGGGTGCCTGCCAAAAGAGTTATTTTTCACACCGCGGAACTACCGGGGCGCGCTTGTTCCCAACCGGAACCGACCGTGATATAATGCCGACGTCGTCGCGGCGCCGTAGCCAAGTGGTAAGGCAGAGGTCTGCAAAACCTTTACGCACCGGTTCGATTCCGGTCGGCGCCTTCGACGGGGACCGTTCCTTCCCTCCCGCGCGGGGGGGAAGGAACGGTCCCCTCGTTTCAGCCCGGTGCCGTACCCAAGTGGCTAAGGGAGAGGTCTGCAAAACCTTTATCGGCGGTTCGAGTCCGTCCGGCACCTTTGCGTAACCGACAGATAAAAGACAGATAAAAGAGTAGGGGCCGGGGAAGTGCTTCCCCGGCCCCTACTCTTTTGTCCGCTCGCGGACCTGCGCCGTTCAGGCGGTCTTCGCCGCGCGGTAGTGCAGGATCGCGTGCTTGAAGACGGTCACTTCGTCGCGGTCCGCGTCCACGATGCACACCGCGCCGTCGTCGAACCAGCGGACGGCCCCCTCGATGGTCGCGCCGTTCACCAGCGTGAAGACCAGCGGCTTGCGCTCGTCCCGGTAGCGGATCATTTCGGCGCTGTGCCGCTGGACGCTGCCCGATCGCTCGTTGCCCCCCGAACCGACGATGTCCATGCCAGACTACTCCCCTTCTGCGGGTGACTCCGTCTCCGCCGCCGGAGCCTGCGCCGCCGCCTCGGTGGTCGTGGCTTCTGCTACCGCCACTGCCGCCGTATCGGTCTCCGGCTTCGCTTCGGCCTTGCTTTCCTTCTCCGCCTTCGCCGCCGCGGATTCGCGCTTCTCGCGCGCGGGCGCAGCCGCCTTCGTGGCCGGCTTCGCCGCCGGTGCCGCGGCCCGCACCGGGCGCGGAGCGGCAGCAGCCGCCGCGGCCGCGGCCTTCTGATTTACCTTGATGCGCTCCTCGCGCCGCTTGCGGGCGCGGCGGAGCTCCTTGTTTCGAACTCGCATATTGTCGTTTTACTCCCGAAACATTTCGTGTTGTACAGCGATTCCTATTGTACCGCGGCCTTGACGATCGCCGCGAAATCGGCCGCCTTCAGGCTCGCGCCGCCGATGAGGCCGCCGTTTATGTTGGGGCGGGCGAGCAGGTCCGCGGCGTTGTCCGGCTTCATGGACCCGCCGTACTGAACCCGGAGGGCCTCCGCGGTCGCGGCGTCGTAGAGGCCCGCCACGGCGGAGCGGATGACGCCGCAGACCCGGTCCGCCTCGCTCGCGTCGCACGTCTTGCCGGTGCCGATCGCCCAGACCGGCTCGTAGGCGAAGACAACGGTCTCCATCTTCGCCTTGGCGATCCCGGCCAGCGCGCCCGTGACCTGTTCGCGCACCACCGCGTCCGTGTTGCCCGCCTCGCGCTCCGCGAGCGTCTCGCCGACGCAGACGATGGGAGAGAGGCCGGCCGCAAGCGCCGCGTGGGTCTTGCGGTTGACGGTGGCGTCGCTCTCGCCGAAGTGGCGCAGTATCTCCTCGTCGAAGTCGGGCTCGGGGACGCCGTAACGCCCGCGCCGCTCCGAGTGGCCGAGGATGACGTAGGAGACGCCCGCGTCTACCAGCATCTCGGGAGCGATCTGGCCGGTGTACGCGCCGCTCGATTTCCAGAAGCAGTCCTGCGCCCCGAGGGCGACGTCGCTCCCGGCGAGCCCCTGCTTCGCCGCCCCGAAGACGGTGAACGGCGGGCAGACGATCACCCCGACCCCGCGCACGCCTTCCACGGCGGACGCCACTTCCCGCGCCAGCGCCTCGGCCTCCGCCGCCGTTCCCTTGTTCAGCTTCCAGTTCCCCGCGATCAGGGGAGTGGGTTTTACCACGATTCGATTCGCTCCTGTCTCAGATGTTCCGCGGGTCTGTTCGCGGCGGAGCGGCCCGTTTCCTGCCCACTCCGTCAGGCCAGGTGCGGCTCCATCTCGGCCTCTATGGCCTTGCGAAGGTCCATAAGGCGCGTGGCGTACGCCTGGAGAGCACGGTCCTCGTCCGTCTCGGGCGTCCACGCGGGCACTTCGATCGGGGTCCCCTCGGCGTCCACCGCCACGAACACGATGATGCAGTGGGTGGTCTGCTGGAAGCGCCCGAACTTCGGGTCGCCCGAGCGGACGTCCGCGGCGATATGCATGCTCGTCGTGCCGGTGTGGATGAGCCGCGAGCGCACTTCGACCAGGTGCCCGATCTGGACCGGCTTGTAGAACCGGATGCCGCCGACGTAGACCGTGACGCAGTACTGGCCGCTCCAGCCGACCGCGCAGGCGTATCCCGCCTGGTCGATCCACTTCATGACCGCGCCCCCGTGGACCTTGCCGCCGAAGTTCACGTCCCCCGGCTCCGCCAGGAAGCGCATCGTCAACTCTCGCTGTCGCTCGTTCACGCCTTCGTTATACTCCCGTTTGCTTCCCGTGCGATACTGTACGCGAAAGGGGAGAGCGCGACGACATGGGCACGGACTTTCTGCGGCTGCCGTTTTACAAGGAGATAGGGGATGCGAAGACGGTACTTCTGGCGGGTGCGGGAGGCGGATACGACGTCTTCTGCGGCCTGCCACTCTACTTCGGCCTGCGCGCCGCGGGCAAGACGGTCCATCTAGCCAACCTCTCGTTTACCAGCCTGGGGAGCAGCACGGCGCGGCCCATTGGGCCGTCGCTCTTCGAGGTGACGCACCGGAGCGAGGGGAGCGTCCGCTACTTCCCCGAACTGCACCTCGCCCGCTGGTTCAGGGAGAAGCGGCGCGAGGAGGTACCCGTCTACGGCATCGAGCGCGACGGCGCGAAGGTCGTCACCGACGCCTATGCGCGCCTGGTCGACCGGCTGGGCGGCGTGGACGCGGTCGTCCTAGTGGACGGGGGCACGGACAGCCTGATGCGCGGCGACGAGCCGGGACTCGGGACGCCACAGGAGGACGTCGCCTCGCTGTGCGCGGTGGACGCCCTCGACGGTGTCGCGACGAAGTTGCTGGTGTGCCTCGGCTTCGGCGTGGACACGTTCCACGGCGTCTGCCACGCATACTTCCTGGAGGCGGTGGCCGAACTCGCCGCGCAGGGAGCGTTCCTGGGCGCGTGGAGCCTGACGAACGACATGCCCGAGGTGGCACTCTATCGCGAGGCGCTGGAGTTCACGCACCGGGACATGTTCAACAACCCGAGCATCGTCTCGTCGTCCATCCTCGCGGCCGTCGAGGGGCGGTTCGGCGACTACCACCCCACCTACCGGACCGGGGGTAACGAACTCTTCATAAACCCCCTCATGTCGCTCTATTGGGCTTTCCAACTCGCGCCCGTCGTGCGCCGCTGTCAGTACATCGACTCCATCCGCGAGACGGCGACTTATGCCGAGCTGAACCAGCGCATTGCGGAGTTCCGGGCGGCGCACCACGCCGAGCGGCGCGAGTGGAAGAGCCTACCCATGTAGGGCGAGGCTGCGCTCCGCCTCCGCCACGTACGGTTCGCCGAGGATGTCGGCGATCACGTCGCGAGCGGTGTGCCGCGCGACCACGTGCTCGCCGCTCTTGCCCAGGGTCAGGAGAGGGGGTTCGCTGTCGCTGTCGAATCCGACCGAGGAGAGGAGGCCGTTGCACAGGCAGAGCCGCCCCTCCGTATCGGCCGGGTCGCCGCCCAGCCGGGCGTACTGGCGCGCGGGCATGGCGGGACAGACGTACCTCTCGCGGACCGTACCGTCCGGCATTGCCTCGTAGTGTCCCTGGAGAAGGTATCCCTTGTTGCAGATGCGCTTGCGGTCCGCGTACACGTCGGCGTCGGCGACCGTCCCCGGCAGCGGGACGAGCTTGAACGGGTAGCCGGTGGGCGAGACGCGCGCGTCCGTGACCGTCGCCGCCGCGTCCGGTTCGTCGCCGTCGCCGAGCGCGTGGTTTCGCTCCAGAATTCCGTCCTTCAGGTCACGGCGCAGCCCGGAGTCGTCGCACAGGGCGAAGCGCGAGCCGACCTGGAGTCCGTACGCCCCGCGCCCGCGCCAGGCGCGGAAGTCTTCGGCGGTTCCCCCGCCCTCGAACGCTCCGGCGACGTAGACGGGGACGCCGAGCGCGCGCACCTTCTCGAAGTACGCGTCAATGTCGTCCTGCTCTGAGAAGGAGGTCTTGTTGCGCGGCGGGGCGTTGTGCCCGCCCGCCGCGTGGTTCTCCAGCACGAAGGCGAAGGGGCGCGCGCCGTCGTGCTCCCGCTCCCAGACGTCGAGGATGCGCTTGGGAAAGGCGAAGTTCGAGAGGATGGGAATCATTTTCGGGGGCGCGAACGCTTCCAGCAGGCCTGCGGCCCCGTCGCCCCCGACGGCCAGGCGCGCGTTCGTTCCGGTACCGTGGAGCGGCGCGTAGCAGAGGTCTTCGCCCGCCCGCAGCCGACGGACGATGTCCGGCAACTCCATCGGTACGCCCGCGCCGCAAAGCAGCGCGTCCACGCCCGCGAGCATAGCGCCGTAGATCGAGGGAAGCACCGTGAGCGTGCACTTCCACATTACGTTGATGCCGACTTTTCCGCGGTGCCCCTGCTTCGCCCGGTAGACCTCGACGAAGGCGGCGATGACGGATAGCCGGTTCGCGACCGCGCCCTTGCGAGGGTCGGGATTATCCATCGGCACCGGGGCGCGGTGTTTCGGCCCGCCCGGCGCGAACGCCAGGAGTTCGTCGCGGTAGGAGGCGATGGGGAAGGCTTCGGCGGCGGAGAGGGCGTCGGCGTCTCCGCGTCGCACCTCCTCCACCACGACATGCCGCAGGGCGACGTGCGACACGACGCCGAGTGCGCCGCGGCGCGCGGTGGCGTTCGCGAGTCTCCAACTGGAGACGCGGATTCCCATTCCCGCCTGGATCAGGCGTGGCATCCCGTCCACAAGCGCCTCATCCACGGTGGGCGGTGCTGCTGCGCCGGGCGGCGGCGCGGTGTCGTGCGTCTCAGGGGCGAACATCGGGCGAATCATCCTCCTCTCGGAGGATAACGCGACCCGCGGGGCGCACCCACCCCCTTTTGGCGGATTCTGGGGCGAAAACGGGAGGAAAACGAAAAACCGCCCACACCGACTGAATCGGCATGAGCGGCGCTTTCGCCAGAGGCGTATACACCCGGCAGGACTCGAACCTGCGACCTTTTGGACCGCAACCAAACGCTCTAATCCACTGAGCTACGGGTGCTCGGGTGTCCGTGGACACCTCTCCGAACGAAGGTTAATGTACCACGGCGGCGGGCGGCTGTCAAGGCGCGCCCACGGTGTCTTGTCCTCGCCGACCGGGCGGGCGGCAGAATCTGCCGCCCGCCCGCCAGATCTTCCTATCGCACCCGCACGGCCACCCGGCCGGTGTCGGTGCCGCCGCGCCCGTCACCAACCGTGTAGGTGAAGGTAACGCGGCCGCGGAAGCCGGTCGGCGGCGTGTAGGTCACGGTGCCCGCGGCGTTCCACGTGACCGTTCCCTCGCCAGTCCCGGGCTGATCCACCGCCACCAGGACCAGTGTGTCGCCGTCCGGGTCCGTGTCGTTGGCGAGCACCGGGATCGAAACGGGCACGCCCGGGTCCGTGTCCGCATTGTCGTTCCTGGCGCGCGGCGGGCTGTTCGGCCTGCTGACCGTCATGGTGACCGTGGTCGTGGAGGTGCCGCCGTTGCCGTCGCTCACGGTGTAGCTGAACGAATTCGTGCCGGTGAAGTTTTTCACGGACGTGTACGTTACGGTGGCGCCGTCGGGGCTGATCGTCGCCGTGCCGTTCGCGGGCTGCGTGACTGCGGTAACGGCCATTGCGTCGCCGTCCGCGTCCGCGTCGTTGTAGAGGACGGAGACGGCGGTGGGGACCGCGGACGTGGCCGCACTGGCGTCGGGGGCGGCCTGGGGCGCGTCATTAACCGGGGCGACCGTGACGGCGACGGAAGCGGTGTCCGTGCCGCCGTTGCCGTCGCTTACGGTGTAGCTGAACGCGTCCGGGCCGTGGAAGTTGGCGTTCGGGGTGTAGACGAGTGTCCCGCCGTCACCCGGGGCGACGACGCCGTTGGCGGGCTGGCTGAATTCGACGACACCGAGTGCGTCACCATCGGGGTCCGCGTCGTTGCCGAGGACCGCGACCGACGCGGCATTGTCTTCCGCGGTCGTGACCGTGTCGTCCCCGGCGGACGGGGGCTGATTGACGTTGGCGCCGACCGGGGTGAGGAGGAACGCGCGCGTCTGCCCGTCGACCGAGCCAACCCCGGCGATCTGACCGGACTCGTTGATGCCGTACGCCTCTTCGAGGTCCCAACCGCTATCCTCGGGGATGCGGGTGTTGAGGTCGGTCATGACGCCGTCCTGCCACAGGAACGCGTGCTGGCCGCTCGGGGCGCCCGGGGCGGACGAGTAGCCGACGACCTGACCTTGGTCGTTGATACTCAGCGCCAGGGCGAACTCGTCGCCGAAGTCGTCCGGACCGATCACGCCCAGGTCGGTTACGGCGCCCTCTGTCCAAAGCAAGGCGCGGCTGCCATACTCGCCGCCCGAACCGATGATCTGTCCCGCGTTGTTAATGTCGGTCGCCGATTCGAGGTTGTCCGGCGCGTCCACCTGAGTGCCCAGGCTCGTCATGACGCCATTCTGCCACAGAAAGCCCGCCAGGCCGTTGAGGGAGAAAGAAATGCCGACGACCTGGCCCGCATCGTTGATCCCGAACGCCTCGGTCCCGCCGGGCACGTTCGCGTCGAGAATCCCCAGGTCGGTCATCGTGCCGTCCTGCCAGAGGAAGGCGCGCCGTCCGTTTTCGGCGGTCGAGGCGCCGCCGACGACGTGGCCGAGGTTGTTGATTCCCCAGGCCTGGCTCGTCGCCAGGGACGGGGCGCTGCTGCCGAGCGTGCCCAGGTCGGTCATCGCACCGTCCTGCCAGAGGAAGGCGTGCTCCTGGCCGGTCGCGGACACGGAGTATCCTACTACTTGACCCGCGTCGTTGACGGCCTGCGCCGAACTATAAGCGAACTCTCCGCCGCTCAAGACGCCCACGCCGGTCAGGGCGCCGTTCCGCCACAGCCATCCCTGAGACGCGGACTGGCCGGCGACGTGCCCGGCGGCGTTGATCCCGGTGGCCAGACTGTAGCCGTCTTCGTCGCCGCCGAGGACGCCGAGGTCCGTGACGGAATACGACGGGGGTACTTGAGCGACGTCCGAATCAGCCGTCGATTGCGCCCAGGCGAGCGCCGGAGCGGTGCTTTGAAGGACCAGGAGTAGTGCCGTCGTCAGAGCGGCGGCGGGGGGAGCGGTGCCACGTTTCATTTTTTGATCCCGATTTTCCCGATAAATAGTGGCCTGCCGGTCATATTCCCAGCAAGCATTCAGACGAGTATTCCGGACAAAGGGTTTGCAATAACCATACCAACCTGGCGTAAAGTTGCAGTAAGCCTGTGCGCACCGGGACCTGTGGCGACGACGGATGGCGCGGTAAAATCCCTCGTGACGGGGAGGGACATCGGCGACGCCGCCGAATCTACCCCTGGCTTTTCCGGGAGCGACCGGGAAAACGGAGAGCGAAATGCCATGCGAGTGATTATAGTGGGCTGCGGCCGGGTCGGATCCACCCTGGCGCGTATGCTGGCGGATGCCAACCATGAAGTCGTGATCGTCGATCAGACGTCGGACTCTTTCCGGCGACTGGGGCCGAAGTACCGGGGTACGCGCCAGGTCGGGTCGGGCACGGACATCGACGCCCTGAAGCGGGCGGGGATCGAGAAGGCAGACGTCTTCGTCTCCGTGACCGACGGCGATAACCGCAACATCATGGCGGCGCAGATCGCCCGCAGCGTCTTCGACGTGCCCACCGTCCTGACGCGCATCTACGACCCGTCCCGGGCCGCGGCCTACCGGGAACTGGGCATACAGACCATCTGCACGACGACGATAGCGGCCAACCTGATGTTCGATCTGGCCGAAGGCGAACCGGTCACTGAGTTCGTGCAGGAACTGCAGAACGTGCGCAGCAGTGGCGGCAGTGCCGCGGCCGGCAACTCCGGCCCGAGGACGAGCGGCGCGAACGCCGGGGGCGCGGCGGCTTAGATAAGCAGGAGAATCAGCGCGATGTACTGCATCATCGTCGGCGGCGGGAACGTCGGCTACTACCTTTCCAAAGACCTGGCGACTGCCGGGCACGAAGTCCTCCTGCTGGAGAAGGACCGCCAGCGCGCGTCGCGGCTCGTCGAGGAACTGGGCGAGATGGCCATGCAGGGCGACGGCTGTGAGGTGCGCGTCATGGAGGAGGTCGGCTTCGGACGCGCGGACGTCATCGTCGCGGTCACGGGGGAGGATGAGGACAATCTCGTCGTCTGCCAGATGGCCAAGCGGAAGTTCGGCGTCCCGCGCACCATCGCCCGCGTGAACTCGCCCGCCAACGAGGCTCTTTTCAACAAGCTGGGCATCGACACGACCGTGTCCGCGACGCGCATCATCTTCAACCTGCTGGAACAGGAGATCGAGAGCGACCTCGTCGTCCCGCTCGCCGCCCTCTCGCGCGGCAACCTGGAAATCGTCCAGGTAGAACTTTCGCCGCAGTCGCGCGTCGTCGGAAAGCGCATCGCGGAGGTCGTAATGCCCGCCGGGGCGCACATCGTCTCGGTAATCCGGCAGGACCGGGGTATGCTCCCGGCCCCGGAGGCGGTGCTGGAGACCGGGGATTCGGTCCTCGCCCTGGTCAGCACCGAGCTTGAGAACGAGCTCGTCTCGACTTTCGGCGAGGTCTGAGCGAAGCGCCGTCTAGGACACGCTGTGTCGCAGCGGCAGTTCCCCCGTAAAGGCGGTCCCCTTGTCCGGCTCGCTGTCTATGGTCAGGCTGCCGTTGTGGCGGCGCATGACGCCGAGGACGATGCGGGTGCCGAGACCGGTGCCGCCGGGCTTGGTGGACTTCGGGTTCCCTCCCAGGATGCTTTCGAGAACGTCCCTGGGGATTCCCCTGCCGGTGTCCCGTACCTGGAAAAGTACACGCCCCTCGCCGCCGTCCGGGTCCGCGATGTGCCGGGTCGCTATAGTGATGGTGCCGCCCTCCGGGGTAAACGGGATCGCGTTGTTGACCAGGTTGTAGAGGGCGTTGTACATCTGCTTGCGGTCGAGCTCGGCGGGCGGAAGGCTCGGGTCGAGGTCGAGCGTGATCTCCACTTTCCCGCTGGCGGCCACCACGCGCAGCGTCTCCGCGACCGACCGGCACGTCTCGTTCAAATCCGCGTATTCGAAGATCGGCGGGGCGGTCTCGCCCTTCACGGCGTCCGCGATCTCCCGGGTGCGCGCCTGTACCTGGTCCGCCCCCTCCACCGCGCTGTCGAGCAGCCAGCCGTAGTCGTGGCGCACTCCCTCCAGACTGCGCGATATCTCCGCCCCCCAGGTTTCGCCGGGCGGACAGCTTTCGGCAACAGCGTCGAGGTCGGAGACGAGCTGGTCGAGCATGGGGCGCAGCGTCCAGATCCCGGTCTGGATCGGCGTCAGCATATTCTTGATGTCGTGCGAGATGTCTCCGATGACGTGCACGATCTCGGCCTTGCGCGCCTCTTCGAGCAGCTGGGCGTGCTCGATGCCGGTGGCCGCCTGGGCGCAGAGCACCTCCAGCACCTCCAGGTCGGGCTGGGAGAAGGGGATGTCGCGCGCGTTGAGCACCTGCATGACGCCGATCGGGTCCGCGCCGGAGCGCCGGACCGGCACGGTCATCATCGACTGGGTCGTGTAGTTCACGGCGAAGTCGATCGAGACGTTGTGCTTGTCATCCTTGGCGGCGTCTTCGGTGATCGCCGATCGGCCGGTCTTGAAGACCTGCCCGGCGATGCCCGAGGTGGCGGGTATCTTCTGGCCGATGAGGTCCGCGCCGCCGCCGCCGATGACGTACCGGAAGACGAGGGAATCGTCCTCCGGGTCGTGGAGGTAGACCGTCCCGGCGTCCGCGCGCAGGACGTCGAGCGCGATGCGCAGCGTCTCGCGTACCATCGCCTCCACGTTCGGATGCGAAAAGAGTGCCTCGCCCACGCGCCGGATCGCCTCGATCTGTCGCTCACGGTGCTCCAGACGGCGACGCAGTTCGCCGGTACTCAGCTCGTCTTCCAATGTCGTCTCCTGCCCCTCACCCGCGCCGCGGCCGGGCGCTCTCCGTATCGTACAGCCATCGTACAGTTTACCCCGGCGAGCAGCCTAAGGCGAAGCGTCCGGGGCATTCCCGGAGGGAGACGCGCGTCACCCAAAACCGACCGAGAATCTCTATCAGGCTCCTTTACTTTCGTACGGGTGAATGTTATAATCGCGTGCAAGAACGGCACCCCCGTTCGCCGCATTTTCCCCGGAAGCAAGGACGGATCGGTCGGCGCGCGCGCGTCGGCCGTTCCCAAAGGAGACGGCTGAATGGCCAGCGATTCGGAAGAGGGTGAGGGCTTCACTGTCCGCGACCGCCGGCGGTTTTTAACCGACGAGCCGGAAACGCCGCCCTCGGAGCCGAAGACTCCCGCCGCCGCGGAGGCGCAAGCCGACACGGGGGCACGGGAGGCGGCGGCGGTCTCCGCAGCAGAGGACATCTTCTTCGCGGCCGAGGAGGGCAACCTGCCGCCGGGCTTCGACGAGATGGTCGGCGGTGGCGAGGGAGCGGAACTCCCAGACATCTTCTCCGTACTGGCGCTCTTTCTGCAGGAGCTGCGCGGTCTCGCGTGGCTCCGCATGGGGCTGGTGGCGAATCCGGCGACCGGGGCAGTCGAGCGTGACCTGGACCAGGCGCGGGTCGCTATCGATACCGTAGCCTTCCTCGCCGCGCAGCTGGAGCAGGTGGTGGCGCCGGAAGAGCGGCTGCCGCTGAAGGCGCTGGTAAGCGACCTTCAGGTTAATTTCGTCGAGCAGTCCAAGCGGCTCTGAAGCTGCGGGCGCTTGCTGCTCCGTTCGGGCACGTTCGCGTCGGGATGGAAAAGAGCCGTGGGTACACGCGGCCTCAGGTAGGTAGTACAGGTAGGTAACAGGGGAAGGGACGCTCGGCGATCCCGGCGCGGAACACGCCGCTGCATCGCCGGGAAACAGGAGCAGAGCAACGTTGATCAGGACCAGTTACCCGGTTCCTCCCATCGCACAGATCCGCCTGCGGTGGGAACTCGCGATGCGCCGGACCCGGCGCGCTCTTGAGGAGCGCCGCCGTGCCCTCGCGGCGGCGGCCACCGATTCGCTCCAGACCGCGAGCGCGACGCGCGGGCATTACCTGCGTCTGCGCTGGCGCGAGGACCTTCGTCGCGAGCGCGCCTCGTTCGACAACTTTTTCGACCAGTACGACACGCTCGTCGGCCTGCTGTGCGTCGCGGCACAGGAGGGCGTGGTCCCGGGAATGGAGGAGGAGTTCGTCGACCTGCGCGGTTGGTTCATCTCCCACTACCCGAAGGTGAAGGAGTATGTCGCGCCGCACCTCGACGCGGACCCCTCCGACACGCTGGGGGTGCGCTGGGGACGCCGCTCCTGTGACGCCTTCGAGGCGATGTTCGCCCCGCCGGGGCTTGAAGAGGTCCTGGCAAACGACGGGGGAAACCTGATCGGCCGCCTGATACGGACGCAGGCCGCCCTGACCGCCTGGGAGGCGAGCCTGACGCACCGCGAGTGCACCGTGGGCGCGGACGACCCGGCTCGCTGACGCCTGTACTCGGGCCGCGATTGCCGCCACCGTGCGCTTCCCGCAGCCTCTAAAACGCTGGCCCCCGCGCCTTCCTGGGAATAGGCGCGGGGGCCAGTCGGCTTAGAGGGGCACCACCTCCGCCCTCGGTGCTACATCGCCGGGGCCTGCGGGGCTTGTGATTCTCCCGTAGCCGCCGCGCCGCCGCTGTCCGCCGCGCGAAGCGCGTCTTCAATGGTGGGATGCACCTGAAAGATCTTGATCAGTCGGGTGATCTCGAACGCGCGCTGCACGAACGGCGTCACCTGGACGAGGAAGATGCCGCCTTCGTTTTCGCGCGCCCGGCGCACGGCGTCCACCAGCACGCCCAGGGCGGCCGAATCCAGATACGGCACGTCGGCCAGGTCCAGTACGACGCGGTACTTCCCCTCGGCCATCAGCCCCTGAAGCGTGGTGCGCAATTCCGGGCAGGTGTGCAGGTCGATCTCGCCCTTAAGGTGCACCACTGGAACGCCGGCATCCGACTCGTCAACGTGGATTTCCAAGCCCTGCAAAATCGTCTCCTTGGCCTCGCGCCCGGTTCGGCCCGGGTCGGGACCCCGAATGAATGGCCCTAACGAGGCTGCCTCGTTCGGTAGTATACCAAATTCTCAGGGTTGTCTAAAAGACAGTGCGCGTGACCCCGCAGGCAAAGCTACCGGCTTTGTTGGATTATCGGCAGGCGACCGTGGTTTCCCAATGCCGCCCCGAAGGATTCGCGATTCTGCTTTTTTCTCCCGCCGTTTACGGGCAGCTAAACCACGCGCGCCGTGGCGGCGGCACCCGCGCGGCGGCGTCCGCTCGTTGACAGTAGGCTTTCGACGGTGCTATCATTCGTAGGGTACCCCGACGCTTGCCGACGATGCCGTGCGCCGCGGTTTTCCCGTTCAACGACACCGCACTCAAGCGATCATGATTACACGCCCTAGGGCGCCGCGACCGAAGGAAGACGTGAGGGAGTCCTCGCCAGCCCGTGCCGCGCGCCCACGGCTACGGAGGTACGCAGCATGGCTGTTCGCGTCGGCATCAACGGTTTCGGGCGCATTGGCCGCCTTACCCTCCGCGCGATTCTGGACCGATATCCCGGCGGCGACGTCGAGGTCGTGGCACTCAACGACCTGACCGACGCCAAGACGAACGCGCACCTGTTCAAGTACGACAGCAACTACGGCAACTTCGCGGGCGAGGTCGGCGTCGACGGCACCGACCTGGTGGTCAACGGCAAGAAGATCCAGGTCTTCGCCGAGCGCGAGCCGGGCGCGATCAAGTGGGACACCGAAGGCGTCGATATCGTCGTCGAGTCCACCGGCTTCTTCACCGACGCCACCAAGGCCGTCGCGCACCGCGAGCACGGCGTTAAGAAGGTCGTCATCTCCGCGCCCGCCAAGAACGAGGACCTGACCATCGTCCTCGGCGTCAACGAGAACGTCTACGACCCGGCGAAGCACCACGTCATCTCGAACGCCTCGTGTACGACCAACGGCCTCGCGCCGGTCGCCAAGGTCATGCACGAGCGCTTCGGTGTCGAGAAGGGGCTTCTGACCACGGTCCACGCGTACACGAACTCCCAGAAGACCGTGGACACCGCGGCCAAGGACCTGCGCGACGCCCGCGCGGCGGCCCTGAACATCGTGCCGTCGTCCACCGGCGCGGCGAAGGCCGTCGGACTCGTGATCCCGGAGCTGAAGGGCAAGTTCACCGGCATGGCGTTCCGCGTCCCGACCCCGACCGTCTCCGTGGTCGACTTCACCGCGCTCCTCTCCCGGGACGCGTCGGTCGAGGAGATCAACGCGGCGATGAAGGAGTACGCGAACGGCGCCATGAAGGGCATCCTCGCCTACACCGAGGAGGAACTGGTCTCCACGGACCTGAAGGGCAACCCGCACTCCTCGATCTTCTCCGCCCCCGACACCGTGGGCCTGGGGAACATGGTCAAGGTCGTCGCCTGGTACGACAACGAGTGGGGCTACTCCTGCCGCGTCGCGGACCTGCTCAACTTCCTCGAAGACAAGGGGCTCTAGTCGCCTCTTCCCACCCCCGGCCCGGCGGTCGCGCACAACCGCCGGGCCGGGGGTGTCTGCCGTTTGAGGTCACGGAACCATGAACAAAAAAACTATTGCGGATGTCGACGTCGCCGGTAAGAAGGTGCTCGTGCGCGTCGACTTCAACACGCCGCAGGACGACAGCGGCGCGATCACCGACGACCGGCGCATCGAGGCCGCCCTGCCGACCGTAAAGCACCTGCTGGACAACGGCGCGGCGGTGATCCTGATGAGCCACCTGGGCCGCCCGAAGGGCAAGATCGCGTCCAAGTATTCGCTCGCGCCGGTCGCGAAGCGGCTCGGCGAGCTGATCGGCAAGGACGTCGCCCTGGTAGCCGCCTCGGAGGCCGACCCGCTCGGCCTCGAGGAGGCGAAGGGCAAAATCGCGCCGGGTGCGGTCGTGATGCTGGAGAATACCCGCTTCACCGAGGCGGAGGAGGCGAACGACGCCGCCCTCGGCGAGAAGTTGGCGGCTCTCGCGGACGTCTACGTGAACGACGCGTTCGGGGCGGCGCATCGCGCGCACGCGTCCACCGAGGGCGTGGCGCAGGCGATCAAGAAGGCGGGCAAGCCCGCGGTCGCCGGTTTTCTGATGCAGAAGGAGATCGACTTCCTGGGCAAGGCCGTCGGCGAGCCCGAACGCCCGTTCGTCGCCATCCTCGGCGGCGCGAAGGTCAAGGACAAGATCCCGGTCATCGAGAACCTGCTGCCGAAGGTGGACACGCTCATCGTCGGCGGGGGCATGGCCTACACGTTCTACAAAGCGGCCGGCCACGAGATCGGCAAGAGCCTGCTGGACGCGGACTCGCTGGAGTTCGTCAAGACGCTGCTTTGCGACGACAAGGTGCAGCTCCCCGTGGACTGCGTCGTCGCAACCGAGTTCGACAACGACGCCCCCCGCGCCACGGTCGGCGTCAGTCAGATTCCGGCTGACCAGGAGGGCCTGGACATCGGCCCGGCGTCCATCGCGAAGTTCGCCGGTATCATCACCGGCGCGAAGACGGTGGTGTGGAACGGCCCGATGGGGGTATTCGAGATGTCGAACTTCGCGGCGGGCACCAAGGGCGTCGCCGAGGCGATGGCCGAGGCGACCAACCGGGGCGCGACGACGATCGTCGGCGGGGGGGACTCCGCGGCGGCCGTCGAGCAACTCGGCTACGCGGACCGGATGAGCCACATCTCCACCGGCGGCGGCGCGTCGCTGGAGTTCCTGGAGGGGCAGGTCCTGCCCGGCGTCGCCGCGCTCGACGACAAGTAGGGCAGACGGACGCAACGACGTCCCCAGGTGGCCGCGCGCGGCCACTTGGGGACGTCGTTTTTTACACCAGGTCGACGACGTCGCCGCTCTCGTCCACCTCGCAGGCGTAGGTGGCGACGCGGCTCTTCGCGTCGTAGAGCGCCTTGCCGGTCACCACGTCGAACTCCCAACCGTGCCAGGGGCAGCGCAGGATGCGCCCCGAGAAGTCCTCGCGGTACTCGTGCACCGCCCCCGGGCGGTGCGTCGCGTGGAGCGATCCGCGGCACAGCGGCGCGCCCAGGTGCGGACAGACGTTCTTCACCGCGAAGAACTGCCCGCCGACGTTGAAGACGCCGATCGAAAGGCCGGTCTCGGCGTCGTCCACAATGCGCCTCTCGCCCGGGACTATCTCCGAGGCCGCACCCACGACCAGACGGCCCCGGGAGCGCGCCTTAGGCGGTCGCGCTTCGTCGAGTACGCGGAACGCCTGCTCAAGCGGCGACTGCGGGTCGCACGCCGGGTTCTCCGTCGCGTACCCCTCCAGCCGGAAGCCGGGTTCCCGGTCAGTTTCTGGCATCGCGCCTACCCTTTCGCCGCCATGCGCGCGCGCGTCTCTTCGAGCGACGGCAGGCCGTACAACTCGGCGGCGTTGTCGTACAGGATGCGGCGGCGCAGGTCCGGGTCCATCTGCCGGGGGAACACGCGGCGGGGGTCGTCGAAGTCCCAGTGCGGGAAGTCGGAGGCGAAGCACACCGTCCGCTCGGCGGAGATCATGTCGAAGACCTGCAGGAGGTGCTCCGGGTTCTGCGGCTCCTCCAGCGGCTGCGTGGTCAGGCGGACGTGCTCCACGATGTACTCCGAGGGCGTGCGCTTGAGCCAGGGGGTCGTGCTGCGCAGGGACTTGAAGTTCTTGTCCAGCCGCCACATCGTGTGTGCGAGCCAGGCGACGCCGCCCTCGACCAAGACCAGCTTCAGCGAGGGGAACTTCTCGAAGACGCCCTCGGTGACCATGCTGATGACGTGCGCCTGGAAGGTGAGCGGGATGCTGGTGTGCCACTCGAAGTACCCGGACGGGCGTCCCACGGGGGTGGAGGAGCGCAGCGCCCCCTCGGTGCCGGGGTGCAGGGCGAAGGGCAGGCCGTACTCCGCGCACGCCTCGTAGATCGGGTAGTAGCGCCGGTGGCCGTAGAGGTCGCAGCTCTCGCCGCCCACGACCACCTGGGCGAAGCGCGGGTGCAGCGCCTTCGCGCGGCGGACTTCGCGCGCCGCCTCCTCCGGGTCGTTCACGTTGACGCAGATCGAGCCGAGGTACCGGTCGTCCTCGTCCATCCACTCGGCGGCCTGCCAGTCGTTCCACGCCCGCGCCTTGGCGCTCCCTGCGTCGATGTTGACCGAAAGGCTCGCGGAGAGTCCGGGGGGCTGGAGGACGCCGTAAGCCATGCCGTACCGGTCGAGGAGGTCGCGGCCGGTCTGCTCCGGATCGTCGCAGGCGGCGTCCCGGCGCTGGACGCCGAACGGGTTCTGGTAGCCCTGGCCGGGCTGGGTGCCCATCCCCTGGCGCAGCGCCTCGCGGAACTCAGCGGGGATGTACTTCTCGACCGGGCGCGAATGCGCCGACGGGTGGACGTCGCAGTCGATGATGGGAATGGCGTCGCCGGGCAGCACTGCCCCGCTCCGCGCGATGTCGTCGGCTGTCTCGCTCACGGCCTCTGTGCCTCCTGCGGTCGGATTTGACCTCTGGTGATACGATACGCTACCGGCGGCGTCCGCGTCCATGGCCGGGGTTCGCAATCTTTGACCGTTACGAACATTCGGAGGTGCCGGGGCGTGGGCTACGCGATGCACGTGGTGGAGGAGATCGGCGCGCCGTTCCTGGTCGCGCACGAGACGACGGTCCTGATCCCCCCGCGCGGCTGGCAGGAGACGGTGAATCGCTCCCGCAAGCTCGTCTTCATCCTGCACGGGGAGTCGCGGCACCGCCTCAGGGGCCTGTCCCCCGCGAGATACCTCGGCGGAGTGGCCGAAGTGTCGATCGCGGCGGGCGACATACTCGTCATCCCCTACGACTGCCGCCACGACTACGTGGCCCCGGTGCCGGGCGAAGCCAGCCGCCTCCAGGCGTTCCGCCTCGCCTTTGACCTGGCGCACGTGCCGCCCCTGGCGCTCCCCTCCGGCTCCGCCGCGGACGAGGCGGCGGAGCCGGAGGGCGACCCGGAAACGAGCGCGGGCGCGTTCGCCCGGCAGGCCTTCCGCGAGTTCCGGCACCTGCCCGGCGGCCAGGACGCCGCGATCCGGGAGGCACTCGCGCGCATCCGCGAGGAGGCGCAGGGACGGCTTCCCGGCTACCGCCTGCGGGTGCGGGGCCTGTGCCTCGAACTGATGACGCTGGTCGCGCGGCGGATGGCGGCGGAATCGGCGCGGGCCGGGAGCAAGGGGGAAGCGGACGGGCGGCGGACCTATCTCGTCGCCGTCGCGAAGGACTTCCTGCTGCGTAGCCTCGACCACCCCGGTGACCAGCCGCTCCGTCTGGCGGACGTCGCCGCGCACGTCGGCGTTAGCGAGCAGCACCTGGCGCGCGTGTTCAAGCACGAGACGGGGCGGACGGTGTTCGAGTACGCGCGCCGGGCGCGGTTCGAGCGGGCGAAGACGCTCCTGTCGGGTTCGGACCGCAACGTAAGCGAGATCGCGCTCCTGACGGGCTTCTCCTCGGTGGCCGTTTTCAGCCGCACGTTCCGCCGCGAGATCGGCCGGACCCCCTCGGAATACCGCCGCTTCATCGTCGGCGAGCAGCACTGACGGGGCACGAGGAACCGTGCAGGCGTGCGGCGAATAGTACCCTGCCTGTACGAAGAGAGCGGGCGCGACGCCGCGCCCTCCGCGTACCGACCGCTGGTAGTCGTCCGCTGCTGCGCCACCACGCGCGCGTCCCGTCCCCCGGGACCGCCCCGCGCCCACAGCGGCATCTTCATAGCCACACACCTCGGGAGGGTACGAACGTCGATGAAGCACGTCTGGCTCCGCATGAGCCGTGTCGCCGTCCAGAGTGAACTGGAACAGTGCAGCGCCGAGGGACGGGAGATGCACACCGTCGAGCAGTGGTTCGACCAGGTGCTCTCCACCGACCTGGAAAATCGCCGGAACTGGCCCGCCGCGCAGAACCTCCTGGATCAGACGATCCAGCTCCCGCTCGCCGCGGACCTCAAGTACCACGAGCCGTCGTCGGACCTAAAGCAGATCAAGGAGGCACGCCCCTGGGACGAGCCGCCCACGCTGGCTCCGCTTAACAAGGCCGACATAGCGCGCCTCAACGACCAGGTCTACGGGGCCTGGGTCGGCCGGTGCGCTGGCTGCCTGCTCGGCCTGCCGTTCGAGGGCTGGACCCGGAACCGCCTCTGGGGGCTGCTGCGCGACACCGAGCAGTTTCCCCTCACGAAGTACGTCCGCTTCACCCCGCTCAAGAACCAGGCGGACCTGCGCGTCAAGTACGAACTGGACGACCAGGACCCCGATCACCCGTTCGTCGACCTGATCCCGCCGACCGGGATGCCCGAGGACGACGAACTCAACTACACCGTCATGAACCTGGCCATCCTGCGCCGCTACGGCCCGAACTTCACGCCGCTCGACGTCGCCGAGTTCTGGCTGGAGAACCTGCCGGTCATGCACACTCAGGGCGGGGAGTGCCTGGCGTACCGCAACTTCTGCCTCCAGATCCCGCCGCCGGAGTCGGCGACCTACCGCAACCCCTACCGCGAGTGGAACGGGGCGCAGATACGCGGCGACTACTGGGGCTACGTCGCCGCCGGGAATCCGGAGCTGGCCGCGGACCTTGCCTGGCGAGACGCCTGCGTCAGTCACGTGCGCAACGGACTCTACGGCGCGATGTGGGTGGCCGCCATGACCGCGGCGGCGTTCGTCGCCGAGGACATCCCGACCATCGTCCGCAGCGGGCTGGCGCAGATTCCGGACGACTGCCGACTGAGCGAGGGGGTCAAGCACGTCCTCTCCTGGAAGGACGCCGGCGCGGACTACGACACCGTGATCCAGCGCGTGCACGAGCGCTGGGACGAGCGCATGCCCTGGATGTCACGCCACGCGGTCGCGAACGCGCAGGTCATCACCGCGGCACTGCTCTACGGCAACGGCGACTTCGCGTCCAGCGTCTGCAAGGCGGTCCAGGCGTGCTACCAGACGGACTCCAACGGCGCGACGGTCGGCTCGATCCTGGGCATCGTCAACGGCCGCCAGAAGCTGCCCAAGGAGTGGGCCGACCCGGTCCACGACTGCCTGCATACCGGCATCGAGAACCTCCACTCCGTCGCCATGCCCCAACTCGTCCAGGCCACCATCCAGGGCATGGTCGCGGTCCTGGGGCGGTCGTAGTCGCGGGCCGGAGGCGGGCCGGGGATGATGCCCCGGCCCGCCTCGCGTCGCTTACCAGTTGATCGGGTAGACGTTGATGCCGGTGAACGCGCCGAGGGCGGTGGTGAGGCCGCCGCCGAGCAGGTCGCCCGCGATCAGGCCGAGGAAGAAGGGCATCAGGGTCCGGTAGAGTCGCTGCCCGCCGTAGCGCAGGATCACGACCTTCGCGAGCCAGGCCATGAAGAACGGCAGCCAGGTGGTGTTCATCGTGCCCGTGTTCGCCATCGCGTAGCCGACCGGGTGCAGCGGCCACCAGACGAAGTAGGTCCGTAACGCCATGAGGGCCGCCGTCACTGCGAAGCCGAATCCGACCGCCCCGATGCCGCGCGGGTCCGGCGGGACCGGGTTGCGCAGCAGCGACACGAGGTTGTCGAAGGGAACGCGCCCCTGGCTGGTCCGCCAGGCGTCGGTCTTCGCCTCCGCGCCGAAGCCGTGCCAGACCATGAGCGCGATGGCGAACGATACGGTCAGCCCGAGCGCGGTCCCGATGCAGACGGCCCCGAACAGGCGTCGGCGCGACGCCCCCACGGCGTCGGCCATCTTGAACGCGTCGAACTGGTGCGGCATCGCGAGTCCCCGCAGGTCGAAGTTCGCGACCGCGGGGCGCATGAAGGCGAGTATCGTCAGGTCGGCCGGGGTCAGGAATCCGGTGCCGAGGGTACGGGTCATCAGGTGGTTGACGTCCACCTCGGGGCCGAAAAGCCACGCGTTGCCCGTCTCCGCGCGGATGCGCGTCGCGGCGACCATGTACGCCAGCGCGAGCACGATCAGCGCCGCGGCGACGATCGGCTGCATCCCCGCGGAGACGCAGAACGCGATCATGAGAGCGACCGAGGCCGCCAGGCCGATGGCGGCGGCGCGGTACGAGATCGGCTCGTCGGAGTCGTCCAGCGCGCCCGGCTCGCCGAAGACGTTCCGGGCGATCTCCTTGAAGTAGTCCCGCGCCAGCCAGAGCGAAACGAACGTCAGGCCCAGGAACGCGCCCGCGCCCTGCTCCCCGAGAAAGGGGAAGGTCGCGCGCGGCGTCCCCGTCATGTTCGCGTCGATGTTCAGCGCCGCGCCGAGGATGCGCTCGAACTTGGTGACCAGGAAGAAGAACCAGGCCGAGAACGTGACGTCTACCGGGATCAGGTACGCGATGCCGACCACGAACGGGTAGAACGACAGCGGCGTCCACCCGATCGCGCTCCAGGGCGGCTGCGTCAACCCCTCGCCCAGATTGAACTTGTCCGCCCGCAGCGAGACGTAGGGGACGCTCGGGACGTTCACCGCGATCGTGTTCACGACACTGAAGGCGAACGGGATCGCCGCGCCGAGCCAGAAGAG